>DATJCF010000322.1:0-5046 GCA_035514935.1 Rhodanobacter sp.
ACTTCCGCCAGTGGGGCAGCAAGACGGCCGGGCATCCCGAATACGGCCACGCGCCGGGCGTGGAAGTCACCACCGGCCCGCTGGGCCAGGGCCTGGCCAACGCCGTGGGCATGGCCATCGGCGAGGCGCAACTGGCCGCCAGCTACAACCGCGACGGGCACACGGTGATCGACCACCGCACCTGGGCCATCGTCAGCGACGGCGACCTGATGGAAGGCGTGGCCAGCGAGGCCGCGTCGCTGGCCGGCCACCTGAAACTGGGCAAGCTGGTGTGCCTGTACGACGACAACTACGTGACCCTGTCCGCCGGCACCGACATGACGTTCTCCGAGGATCGCGCCAAGCGCTTCAAGGCCTACGGCTGGCAGACCATCACCGTACCCGACGGCAACGACGTGGCCGCGATCGACGCCGCGCTGAAAGCCGCCTGCGCCGACACCACGCGGCCCACGCTGGTCCTGGTGCGCACGCATATCGGCTTCGGCTCGCCCGAGCAGGACAGTTACAAGGCGCACGGTTCCCCTCTGGGTACCGAGGACGTGGCCAAGACCAAGCAAAACCTGGGCTGGCCCACGCAGCCCGACTTCCTGGTGCCCGAGCCGGCGCTGGCGCATTTGCGCCAGGCGCTGGACCGCGGGGCCAGGGATGAAGCGGCCTGGCGTAGCCGTATGGACGGCTATTTCAAGGCGTTCCCGGACGAGGCGAAGGAGCTCGACCAGCGCCTGCGCGCCGAACTGGCGCCGGGCTGGGATGCCGACATCCCCGTCTTCCCCACCGACGCCAGGGGCATGGCCACCCGCGTGGCCGGCGGCAAGATCATGAACGCGTTCGCGGCCAGGGTGCCCGCCCTGTGCGGCGGCTCCGCCGACCTGGACCCGTCCACCCACACCGCGCTGAAAGGCCTGGGCGATTTCAATCCCGCGCAGGTGCCGGGCGAGGACACTGAAGGCTCCGACGGTGGTGGCTGGAGCCGCGCCGGGCGCAATTTCCACTACGGCGTGCGTGAGCACGCGATGGCCGCGATCAGCAACGGCCTGGCCGCGCACGGCGGCTTCATTCCGTTCGACGCCACCTTCCTGATCTTCTCCGACTACATGCGCCCGGCCATCCGCCTGGCCGCGCTGATGCGCCTGCACGTGATCCACGTATTCACCCACGACAGCGTGGCGCTGGGCGAGGACGGTCCCACCCACCAGCCGGTGGAACAGCTGGCCAGCCTGCGCGCGATCCCCAACCTCACCGTGATCCGCCCCGCCGATGCCAACGAAACCGCGGTGGCGTGGAAAGTGGCGCTGGAAACACGCAACGCGCCGGTACTGCTGGCGCTGACGCGGCAGAACGTGCCCACCCTGGATCGCCAGCGCTACGCCAGCGCCGACGGCCTGCGCCAGGGCGCGTACGTATTGAGCGATGCGAATGACGGCATGCCCGCGCTGATCCTGATCGGCACCGGCTCCGAAGTCGGCCTGATCGTGGCGGCCGCCGACAAGCTGCAGGCCGACGGCATCGCCGTGCGCTGCGTGTCGATGCCCAGCTGGGCGCTGTTCGACGCGCAGCCGCAGGCTTATCGCGATGAAGTGCTGCCGCCGGGCGTAACGGCGCGGCTGGCGGTGGAGCTGGGCTCACCGCAAGGCTGGCATCGCTATGTAGGCGATCGCGGCGACGTGCTGGGTATCGACCACTTCGGCGCCTCCGCACCGGCAGACGTGCTGCTGCGCGAATTCGGCTTCACCGTGGACAACGTGGTGGCGCGGGCGAAGGCGCTGCTGGGGAAGTGATTCGGGCAGCTGTGCACCAACAGCATCACGCCTCAACGCCGAACGACGCCGTAACCCCCTCTCCCCTGCGGGGAGAGGGCAGGGAGAGGGGGACACGCCGCGGGGAAGCCCCAACGAAGCCCTCGCGAAGTCGAAGTGCCGCCGCCCAGCCGCATTCACAAGCGCATCAAACCGCCTCTGCTTTCATGCGTGTATTCACGGGAGACCCCGCATGACCCACGCATTCAAAGTCGGCGACCACGTGCGCTGGAATTCCGAAGCCGGCCACGTCAGCGGCACCATCACCAAGGTGCACACGCGCGATACCGACTACAAAGGCCACACACGCCGCTGCAGCGAAGACGACCCGCAGTACGAGATCAAGAGCGACAAGACCGATCACGTGGCCATGCACAAGGGCGCGGCGCTGCACAAGATCGATTGAGCATGCCCGCCGCACCCGCCACCGTCTGGACCATCGGCCACTCCACCCGGCCGTTCGACGTGTTCCTGGAGCTGCTGCGCACCTACCGCATCGAGGCACTGGCCGACGTGCGCCGCTTCCCCGGTTCGCGCCGTTACCCGTACTTCGCCAGCGAAGCGCTGGCCGAATCCCTGCCCGCCCACGGTATCGACTACCAATGGCTGCCCAAGCTGGGCGGCCGTCGCAAGGTGCAACCCGGTTCGCTGAACACCGCGTGGCGCAACGCCTCGTTCCAGGGCTATGCCGACTACACCGCCACCGACGAATTCGCCGAAGGCCTCGACGCCCTGCTGACGCTGGCCGCCCGCCGCCGCACCGCCATGATGTGCGCCGAAGCCGTGTGGTGGCGCTGCCATCGCTCGCTGGTGTCCGACGTGTTGAAAGCGCGCGGCATCGAGGTCATCCACATCATGGATGCCACGCACAGCGTGGAACATCCCTACACCTCGCCCGCGCGCATCGTCGATGGGAAGCTGAGCTACGCGCCGGCGCAAGGGGATCTGCTGTAGCTGGCACGAGGTTGCAGGAGCGACTTCACAAGGGGGCATGGTCGAGGTTGCTACCCGGCGCTGGCGCGCACGCCCCTTGCGAGACGCGATTCCATGCGCCGGCCCGGGGAAACCCGCGCTTGTTTATGTCAGCGTTGCAGTTAGCATGATGCGCAGGATTTACGCATGCATCACGAGGCTCTCGTGATGGCCGCCAGCGTTGCGCGCCGTGTCGCCGCACCGGTCGCGGTTTCGCAGGCACGGCGTCGCCACGGTTGGTTGAGCGCCCTCAGACCCGCATCAAGGGAAACAACATGAATCGTGTATACCGCCTGGTCTGGAACCGGGCCCGGGGTTGTCTTGTAGTGGCCTCGGAGATCGCGCGTACGCGAGGCAGGCAAAGCGGATCCGCCACCACGCGGCCGACGCGCTGGCTGCTGGCTCTGCCGCTGGGCCTGGCGCCGCTGTTTGCCTGGGCGTTGCCACCCTCGACGATGTCGCCGATCACGCGCTTGCCCGTGACGACGACGGCCACACCTGCGGCCGCCATCGGCCGCTCGCCCAACCCCGGCGGCGGCCGGATCACCGCCGGCAACGGCACCATCAGCCAGAGTGGCCTGACCACCACCATCGACCAGCACAGCCAGAACCTCTCGCTGAACTGGCAGAGCTTCAACATCGGCGCGGACAGCACGGTCAACTTCGTGCAGCCGAACGCGCAATCGATCGCCGTCAACCGCATTGCGGATGCGAATGGCAGCGTGATCCTCGGCCACTTGAACGCGAACGGCCAGGTGTTCCTGATCAACCCCAACGGCGTGCTGTTCGGCCAGGGCGCGCAGGTCAACGTGGGCGGACTGGTCGCCTCCACGCTGGACGTCAGCGATAGCGAACTGGGCAACCGCGCGCTGCACTTCACCGGCGACAGCCAGGGCCGCGTCGTCAATCAAGGATTGATCACCGCCAACGGCGGCGGTTATGTCGCGCTGGTCGGCGCACAAGTCGTCAACGACGGCACGCTCGCCGCCAACGGCGGCAGCGTGGCGATGGGCGGCGGCAACGCGGTCACGCTGAGTTTCGACGGCAACCGCCTGCTCGGCCTGCAAGTGGACGGCAGTGCGATGAACGCGCTGGCCGAGAACCGCCAGCTGATCGTCGCCAGCGGCGGCCAGGTGCTGATGAGCGCCGGCGCGAAAGACGCGCTACTGGCCAGCACCGTCAACAACAGCGGCGTGATCCAGGCGCACACGGTGGAAAACCGCGGCGGCCGGATCATCCTGCTCGGCGGCATGCAAGCGGGCACCACCCACGTGGCCGGCACGCTGGACGCCAGCGCGCCCACTGGCGGCGATGGCGGCTTCATCGAAACCAGCGCCGCCCACGTCAAGATCGCCGACAACGCCCGCATCACCACGCTGGCGGCCAACGGCAACAACGGCAGCTGGCTGATCGACCCGCAGGATTTCACCATCGCCGCCAGCGGCGGCGACATGACCGGCGGTGCGCTCAGCACCTACCTGAACAGCAGCAGCGTCACCATCGAGTCCAGTGCCGGCGCGACCGCCGGCAACGGCGACATCTTCGTCAACGACGCGATCAACTGGAACGCCAACACCCTCACCCTCACCGCCGCCCGGAACATCGACATCAATGCGGTGATGACCGCCGGCGGCAGCGCCGGCCTGGCGCTGAACCCGACCACCGCCAACGGTGCCGATGCGGCCGCGAGCGCGACCTCCAGTACCGTCAACATCATGCCCGGCCTTGGCCGGGTGGATTTCACCGGCAGCGGCAACAGCCTGCGCATCAACGGCACGCCGTACACCTTCGTCACCAGCCTGGCCGAACTTCAAGGCATCAGCAGCGACCTGGCCGGCCATTACGCCTTGCGCAACAACATCGACGCCAGCGCCTCGGCGGGCTGGAACGCAGACGGCAGCGGCGGCTTTGCCGGCTTCGAGCCCATCGGCTCCGGTGCATCCGGCTCTTCCCTCGCGTTCAACGGCGTGTTCGATGGCCTCGGCCACACCATCGACAACCTGACCATCAATCGTCCCACGACGGACAACGTGGGCCTGTTCGGCTACGCCTTTCAAGACAGCATCGTTCGCAACGTGGGTCTGCAGGGCGGCTCGACACGTGGTCGCCACAATACGGGGGCCCTGGTCGGATACAACGACGGCCTGATCTCCCACGCCTACGCCACCGGCAACGTGAGTGGCGGCGACAACGTCGGCGGGCTGATCGGATACCACCACGGCGCCGGCCGGGCGGATCATCTGTACGCCACCGGCGATGTTGCAGGCAGTGGCAATGC
>DATJCF010000323.1:0-4972 GCA_035514935.1 Rhodanobacter sp.
GCCCGGCGGCCCAGTCGGCGCGGGCCTGGTCGAGCCGTTCGGGCGATGAGGAGACGAAGTTCCAGTCGATGTAGCGCGGCCCTACCGGCTCGCCACCCAGCGCCATGACCACCGCACCGCTGCGGGTGGCGATGTTGGCGGCCTTGCCGGGCACCAGTACCGCCATCTTGCCCGCTTCGACCCGTTCGCCGTCGATCTCCACCTCGCCGCTGGCCACGTAGACCGCCCGCTCGGGGTACTCGGCCGGCAGCGACACCCGCGCGCCGGCGCGCAGTTGCCAGTGCACGTAGAACTGCGGTGAATCGACCTTCACCGGCGACGTCACGCCGGCCAGGCTGCCGGCGATCAGCCGCCCGGTGAGGCCGTCGTCGTCGAAGACCGGCAAGTCGTGGTTGGCGTAGTGCCAGAAGCCCGGGTCCATTTCCTCGCGACCGTCCGGCAGCGCCACCCAGGCCTGGATGCCGTCCAGCGGCCCACCTTGCGCGCGCAGTTTCTCGAAGCGCTCCGAATGCGTGATGCCGCGGCCGGCGGTCATCCAGTTGACCTCGCCCGGGCGCACGGCCTGCTCGGAGCCAAGGCTGTCGCGGTGCATGATCTCGCCGTCGAACAGGTAGGTGATGGTCGACAGGCCGATGTGCGGATGGGGCCGCACGTCCGCTTCGCGCGGCAGGCCCGGCGCGATCTGCTTGGGGCCCATGCGGTCGAAGAAAATGTAGGGACCGACCATGCGGCGCTGGGCGAATGGCAGCACGCGGCCGACTTCGAAGGAACCCAGGTCGCGTCGGCGCTGTTCGATGATGAGCTCGATCATGGAGTACCTCCGGATGGCAGCAGGGGAATGCAGGCGACCACTATCGCACCATGGGTGCGGCAAGGTCAGGCGGAGGTGGTTTCCACCGGCAGGCCGTGTGAACGCCACGCCTCCAGCCCACCCGCCAGCGGCCGCACGCGGACGAAGCCCAACTGCTTGAGCTGGCTGGCCACGAGCGCGGCCGAGGCTTCGTTCGGGCAATCGCAGTAGACCACCACTTCACCGGTGGCACTGACGACGAGGTCCGCGACGCGGGCCGCGTGGACCGCGCCGGGGATCCAGCCGGTCGCGTCGCGTTCGGCTTCACTGCGCACGTCGATCAGCAGCGGGCTTTCGGGCTTGTCCATCAGCGCCTGCAGCTCGAGCACGGAAATGCGCTCCATGCGCAGTTCGCGCAGGAACAGCCGGCGCTTCCAGTACTTGCGAATGATGAATGCCGCGATCGCGACCAGCACCACGCCGAGGCCGACCCGGCCCATGGATTCCAGGGTCATCAGCGCGTCATTGACGGCACCATGGAACACCGTGCCCGTCGCAATCGCCACGCCGGCCCACAGCACGGCGCCGGTGCCGTCATATGCCACGAAGCGACGCAGCGGCGTGCGCTGGTGTCCGGCCAGGGTGGTGCCGATCGCGGCGAATCCGGGGATGAACTTGGCCAGCACCAGGGACGGCGGCCCCCATTTCGCGTAGATCTCGCGCGTGCTGGACACGCAGCTGTCGGGCGACAGCGAGACGCGGCAGATCAGTCGCAGCATGTGCGCACCATGCCGACGCCCGGCCAGGTACCACAACGTATCGGCCACCAATGCGGCCAGCGTGGCGGCCAGCAGGATCGGCCAGACCGGTTCCTGACGCTCCATGGCCTGCGCGCTGGCCACGACCAGCGGCGGCCAGGCGGGGATCGGGATGCCGCCTTGGTCGAGCAGCACGACCAGAAAGACCAGCCACAGCCCGTAGGTCGACAGCAATGTGTTCAGCGCTTCGATCATCTGACATGTCGCCTCGGTGAACCTGTCAGCCCAGCTTACTTGTCCTGGCGCACCGAGGCGAAAGTGGCGCGGCCAGCGCTCAGGCGGCGGCGATCTCGACCGTCACGTGCACCAGCTCTTCGTGGATGGCCAGTTGCCGGCGCACGTCCTCGGCGCTGATGGGCGTTGTCGTCACCAGCCCCAGGATGCAGGCGTAGCTGTTGCGCCCGACGCGCCACACATGCAGGTCGCTGACGGCGGCGGTGGCAAACTGCTCGCGCACCACATCGCGGATTTCCTCCACCACCGGCTGATCCATCTCCGCGTCCAGCAGGATCTTGCCGGACTCGCGCAGCAGCCCGAACGCCCAGCGTGCCACCAGGATCGAACCGACGATACCCATCGCCGGATCAAGCCATGCGGCGCCGTAAAGCTTGCCGCCGACCAGCGCCACGATGGCGAGCACGGACGTGGCCGCATCCGCGATCACGTGCAGGTAGGCCGCGCGCAGGTTCACGTCGTGGTGGTGCCCCTGTGCGTGTGCGTGGTCGTGCCCATGCCCATGCCCGTTATGGTGGCTGTGCCCGGGACCATGCTCTCCCTTCAGCAGCCATGCGCACAGCAGGTTGACGCCCAGGCCGAGCACGGCAATCGGGATGGCTTCGTCGTAGTGGATCGTGGCGGGTACGAACAGGCGCTGCAGCGACTGGATCATCATCAGCGCGGCAACCACCGCCAGCAGCATGGCGCTGCTGTAGCCGCCGAGTATCTCGATCTTCCACGTGCCGAAGGCGAAGCGGCCGTCCTTTGCGTAGCGCCGTGCCAGCGCATAAGCCATGACGGAAAGCCCCATCGCCAGCGCATGCGAACTCATGTGCCAGCCGTCGGCCAGCAACGCCATCGAATTCAGCCAGTAGCCGCCGACGATCTCCACCACCATCATCGCCGCGGTGATGTACACCACGCGCCGGGTATTGCGCTCCGCCTTCGCATCGACGTGGTTGAACTGGTGGCTGTGGGTGAACGGGGCGATGTCGGGGACGGGCATGAGATGGTCTCGGGTCATATACTCCCCCACAGTATATGAGCGCGAGGGCACTCCATGTCGCATATCCATGAAAATCGCAAAAAACTGGTCGCCCGCGTGCGCCGCATCAACGGCCAGATGGCTTCGCTCGAGCGCGCGATCGAAGGGGATACGGAATGCGGCGCCGTGCTGCAGCAGCTGGCCGCCGTGCGCGGTGCGGTCAACGGGCTGATCCTGCAGGTGATGGAAGGTCATCTGCGCGCCCACGTGGCCGGGACCGGCAGCAGCAAACGGCAGGACGAGTTGTTGCCGGTGCTGGCAGTGCTGAAAAGCTACCTCAAGTAGCCGCCGGGCGGCCGTCTTCACGCCAAACGTCCCTCGACTCGTGGCAGCATGGGACTCGGCACTCGTCCTGAGGAGACTGATATGGTTTCGATCGTCGATCGCGTGCGCCCCGGCGGCGCGCGTCTTTTTCATGCGGCCGTCCTGGCCGGCGCGCTGACCCTGTTCCTCGGTGCGCTGCTGACCGACTACGCCTACTGGACCACCTACCTGATCCAGTGGAGCAACTTCGCCTCCTGGCTGCTGGTGGGCGCCATGGTGCTCGCCTCCGTTGCCGTCATCTGCGAAATCTTCGCCCTCATGCGTGGCGGGCGCAGCATCGTTCATATCGTGGTGCTGGTGGCGACCTGGCTGGTCGGCTTCTTCGATGCGCTGTATCACGCCAGGGATGCGTGGGCGATCATGCCCATGGCGCTGGTGTTCTCGGTGATTGTCGTCGTGTTGGCCTTCGTGGCGACCTGGACCGGTTTCGCAAGCCTGCGCGCGGGAGGTGCACGATGAAAATTTCCAGCCTGAAAGTCCTGCCCATCGCCGCCGCCGTCATGTTGCTGGCGTCCTGCGGCAAGGCCCCCGATCTGAACCAGTACGGCGCCAGCCCGGAGCTGCCGTCGCCGACGCGCGGCGTCATGCCGGACATGATCATCGCCAAACCCGCCGCCTGGGGCGATCAGGTGCCCACCGTGCCGCAGGGCTACAGCGTCACCGCCATCGCCACCGACCTGGGCATTCCGCGGCAGACATTGGTGCTGCCCAACGGCGACATCCTGGTGGCCGAGGGCCGCGGCGGCCACGCGCCCAAGCTCAAGCCCAAGGACGTGATCGCCGGCAAGATCAAGGCCAAGGGCAATACCTCGGTCAAGAGCGGCAACCGGCTGACCCTGCTGCGCGATGCCGATGGCGATGGCAAGTACGAGCTGAAGACCGTCTTCGCCGACAACCTCGACGCGCCCTACGGCCTCGCCCTGGTCGGCAACAACCTGTACGTCGCCAACCAGGGCGAGCTGGTGCGCTTCGACTACCAGGCGGGCCAGACCCATGCCAGCGGGGCGCCGATCAAGGTCACCGACCTGCCGTCGGCGATCAACCACCATTGGACCAAGGCGCTGGCGGCCAGCCCCGATGGGCGTTACCTGTACGTGGCCATCGGCTCCAACAGCAACATCACCGAGCGCGGCATGACCGCCGAAGTCGACCGCGCGCGGATCTGGCAGGTGGACGCCGCCACCGGCGCGCACAAGGTCTACGCCACCGGCCTGCGCAACCCCACCGCGCTGGCGATCCAGCCCGGCACCGACACCTTGTGGGTGGTGGTCAACGAGCGCGACGAGATCGGCCCGAACCTGGTGCCCGACTACCTCACCTCGGTGCGCGAGGGCGGCTTCTATGGCTGGCCCTACGCGTACTGGGGCCGGCATGTGGACACCCGGGTGATGCCGCAGGATCCGGCCAAGGTTGCCGCGGCCATCACGCCCGATTACGCGCTGGGCTCGCACGTGGCCGCGCTGGGCGTGGCGTTCTCGGCATCCACGATAGGCGGCCAGTTCGGTGACGGCGTGTTTGTCGGCGAGCACGGCAGCTGGAACCGCAACCCGCCGGTGGGCTACAAGGTGGTGTTCGTGCCGTTCCACGATGGACGTCCATCCGGCGAACCCATCGATTTCGTCACCGGTTTCCGCACCGAAGACGGCAAGACCCGCGGCCGCCCGGTCGGCGTCACCGTCGATCCGCGCGGCGCGCTGATCGTCGCCGACGATCTTTCCAACACGATCTGGCGCGTCACGCCGACGGCGGCTGTTGCCGCGCCGGCGACAATGCCTCCGG
>DATJCF010000324.1:0-3592 GCA_035514935.1 Rhodanobacter sp.
GGTCGGCTTCTCCGCCGGCGCCATGCTGACGCTGGCCACCGAACTGCAGGACAAGACCGCCAAGCCCGCCTTCATCGGCCTCATCTACGGCCCGCTGGCGGCAGTGAAAGTACCGGCCGATGCACCGCCCATGTTCGTGGCGCTGGCCGCCGACGACCCGTTCTTCGGCAACGCCGGCTTTGGCCTCATCCAGAGCTGGCGCGACGCCAAGCGCCCGGTGGAATTCCACCTGTATGAGCAAGGCGGCCACGGCTTCGGCATGTACCAGAAAACAACTACCAGCACCGGCTGGTTCGGCGACTTCTCTCGCTGGCTGACGATGCACGGTTGGATCAAGCCGGCAAGCTGAGTCTCATACCCAAGCGCCGACTGCAAACAGCGCGCACGCCGAGGCGGCGGGCACCACCCGCCGCCCGAGCTTCTGCCGGGTGAATCGTGCGATTCACGAAGGCGCGCTGCTCGATGCCTGTCCCGGGGCGGCACGTTCTCTCAAAGATAACGGAGACGCCTGTGCCCCCATTGCGATTCATCACGCTGGTTTCCTCGCTCGCGCTCATGGCTGGTGTGCAAGCCCATGCGGACACCGTCAAGGCGAGGCTCGACTCGCACACGGGGCTGGCGCTTTCCACCGAAAAAGGCGTCCTGCATCTCGCGCCGTGGACGAGCCGGATCGTGCACGTCGAATTTGGTACGCCGGGCTATGCGGGCAACTACAACCCCGCCGTCATCGCCACGGCGTCCAAGGTTGAATTCAGGATCAGCGAAACCCGCGCCGCGTATGTACTGAAGACCAGCGACCTGAACGTCGAGGTCGACAAGGCGACGGCGCGCGTCAGCTTTTTCGACAAGGCGCACCGCCTTTTGCTGCAGGAAGGTGATCGTGATATCGGCGTGGGAACAAGGCAGGATTTCCTGACGCACACGCCCATCCATGGCCTTGGCCAGCACCAGAACGGCCTGCTCGACTACAGCGGGGCCAGGGTTCATCTGCAACAGGCCAATACCGATGTCGCCGTACCGATGATGGTGTCACCGCAGGGTTTTGGCCTGTTGTGGAACAACGCCTCGGTGATGGACGTCGATGTCGGCGTGGCGGGCAAGCCCCCGCTGGTGGTGCGTAACGAAGCGGGCCCCGGCATCGATTACGATTTTATCGCCGGGCCGGAGATCCACGACATCATCGCCGGGTATCGCTGGCTGACCGGCGATGCGCCGATGATGGCCCGCTGGACCTGGGGCATGTGGCAATCCAAGGAGCACTACGCCACGCAGGATGAGCTGGAATCGATTCCGGCGCGCTACCGCAGGATGGGTGTGCCGATCGATGCCGTCGTGCAGGACTGGCAGTACTGGCAGGACGGCCAATGGGGCAGCCATCGAATGGATCCGGCTCGCTACCCCGATCCGGCGGCGATGGTGGAGGCCATCCACGCCATGCACGTCCACACCATCATTTCCGTGTGGCCACGCTTTGATCCGGGCACCGACAATCTGGCCGCGTTGAGCAAGGCCGGCGCGGTGCTTCCCGGCGTCTATCCGAACGTTTATCCACCCGGCTGGGGACGCTGGTACGACGCCTGGAATCCGCAAGGGCGCGCCATCTACTGGCAGCAGGTCATGGCCCGTCTTGGTGTCTACGGGTTCGATGGCTGGTGGCTGGATGGCGACGAGGCCGAACTGGGTGGCGCAACCGGCGAGATGCGCGAAATCGCCACGGCAGCCGGTCCGGGCATCGTCGTCAACAACGCGTTTCCGCTGCTGCATACCTCGGCCGTGCATGACGGCATGCTGCATGACCAGCCGGGCAAGCGCGTTTTCATCCTGTCGCGTTCGGCCTATGCCGGCCAGCAGCGCAACGGCGTGATCACCTGGTCGGGTGACACCCATGCCAGTTGGGAAACGCTGCGGCGTCAGATTCCGGCCGCGCTGAATTTCTCGATGAGCGGCATCCCTTACTGGTCGGCGGACATCGGCGGCTTCTTCAGCCCCGACCAGGCGAAGGACCCCGGCTATACCGAGCTGTTTGTGCGTTGGCACCAGTTTGGTGTGTTCAATCCGATGTTCCGCATTCACGGCGCCGGCAACGGCAAGGAGATATGGACGTTCGACCCCGCCACGCAAAAGATCCTGATCGACGACGTGAAACTGCGCTACCGCTTGCTGCCCTACATCTATGCCACCTCATGGGACGTCACCGCCCATCAAGGCACGATGATGCGCGCACTGGCATTCGATTTCCGCACCGACCCCAAGGCGTTGGCGGTGACGGACCAGTACATGTTCGGCAGGCAGATTCTCGTCGCACCGGTGCTGCAAGCGGGCGCCACCGCGCGCAACGTCTACCTGCCGGGCCCGGATGGCTGGTACGACTTCTGGACGGGCGCGCGACAAGCAGGCGGGCGCACCGTGTCGGCAGCGACACCGCTGGCGCATATTCCGCTGTTCATCCGTGCAGGCTCCATTCTTCCCCTGGGCCCGGTCAAGCCCTATGCCGACGCACCGAGTGTCGAGCCGACGGAACTGCGCGTTTTCCCCGGCAAGGATGGCGATCTCACTTATTACGATGATGCAGGCGACGGTTACGGTTATCAGAAGGGCCAGTACGCCACCATTGCCATGCGCTGGAACGACACCACGCACACGCTGAAGCTTGCTGCGCGTCAGGGGCACTATCGGGACATGGCAGCGAAGCTCGCCTTTCGCATCACCTGCAGGCAGGGCGGGACCGGTCGCGTCCTGAGCTATGACGGCGGGGCGCAAACCGTGTCGCTGCCCGACTGTCGGTGATGAATCCTGCCTCAAACCCGTAAAGGATTTTCGGTGAAACCTGCCCTGTTTTCATTCGCCGAACCGACGCCAGGGTTAAGCAACCATAAGGTTGCATGTCGGCCATGGCTCGTGCATCATGCAACCTCCCGGTTGCCATCGAGGATCGCCCATGGGTTCGTCTACTGATCGCATCGAACAACACATCCTGCTGCGCGCACCGCTCGAACGGGTGTGGCGCGCACTGACCGATGCCCGCGCCTTCGGCGCCTGGTTCGGTATGGCGCTGGACGGCCCCTTCGTCGCCGGCCAGCCGATCACCGGCACGATCCAGCCCACCCAGGTCGACGCCGAAGTCGCGAAGTTGCAGGCGCCGCATGCGGGCACGCCATTCACGCTGTACGTCGAACGCATCGAGCCGATGCGCGTGTTTGCCTGGCGCTGGCATCCCTACGCAATCGAGCCGGGCATGGACTACGAGAAGGAGCCGACCACCCTGGTCACCTTCGAACTCGAGGCGGTGGCGGAGGGCATCATGCTGCGGCTTGCCGAGTCGGGCTTCGATCAGTTGCCGTCCGCGCGCCGCGACGCCGCGCTGCGCGCCAACGCCGGTGGCTGGGCCATGCAGATGGGCAATATCGAGAAATATGTCGCCGCGCACTGAACGCCCACGGCGCAAGGCCGGCGCGTTGTCCGCCAGCGCGCCGGTATTCGCCGCGCTGGGCGATGCCACCCGGCTGCGGCTGGTCGTCGCGTTGTGTGCCGGCGGCGCGCTATCGATCGCCCAGCTCACCGCGGGCACCAACATCACACGCCAAGCCGTCAC
>DATJCF010000325.1:0-6881 GCA_035514935.1 Rhodanobacter sp.
CACGGCGGTGGCGTCGGCGCCGCTGGCGGTCAGTGCCTGGATCGAGCCGTCCAGCTCGAACAGCAGGCGACGGCGGCTGTCGTCGCGGATCAGGCTTTGCACCCAGAAAAACGAGGCGATGCGCGCGCCACGCGTGACGGGTGCCACGCGGTGCAGGCTGCTCGAGGGGTAGACGATGAGGTCGCCCGCCGGCAGTTTCACCTCGTGCTCGCCGTAGGTGTCGCTGACGATCAGCTCGCCGCCGTCGTACTCGTGCGGGTCGTTGAGGAACAGCGTGCAGGAAACATCGCTGCGAATCTGCGCGCCTTCGCCATCCAGCGCCATCACCGCGCCATCGACATGGAAACCGTATTCGCCGCCGCCCTCGTAGCGATTGAAGCGTGGCGCCAGCGTGCGCAGCGGCAGCGTGGCGGCGTGATAGAGCGGATGCTTCGCCAGCGCATCGAGCACGACGCGGCCCAGTTGCCGCCGCAGCGGGGAGCCATCGGGCAATTGCCGGTTGCGCTTTACCTTCGCGCCCTGCGCGCCCACCGTCTCGCGGCCGTCGACCCAGTCGGCTGTATCCAGCGCAGCGCGCAATCGGGTGATTTGTTCGGGTGTGAGGATGGCGGGGATGTGCAGGAGCATTGGCGGGTTCCATCGGTGAGCAGGAACGGCGAATCGGCAATCGGCAAGAAACGCAGCACTCAACCGTTCGGGCTGAGCGTAGCCGCGCAGCGGCGGAGTCGAAGCCTGGCGCAAGGGCCCTTCGACTTCGCCGCTACGCTCAGGGTGGAGGGCGTGGGAGATTCTCGCCGTTCAACACCCGGCCTCCATCAGAACCGGAAAGTGGCCGTCAGCATCGCCGAGCGCGGTGTGCCTGGCGTGTAGCGGTAACCGCTCTTGTTGATGGCTGACACATACGTCTTGTCGAACAGATTGTAGACGTTCAACTGCAGGTCGAAATGCCTGTTGATCGCATAGGTGGCCATCGCATCGAAGACGGTATACGACTTGGTGTAGCTGGGCGTGCCCACGGCGCCATCGGTGCCGCGCTTCAACTGGCCCGCGTAACGCGCGCCGCCGGCGAGGGAGAGACCGAACGGCAACTGATAGGTGGTCCAGGCGGTGAACGCGTACTTCGGTGTATACGCCAGATCGTCGGAGCCATCCTGCGAAACCACCGTGCCCTTGAGCACCTTGGTGTCCATGGTGGTGAAGCCGGTGCTGACGGACCAGCGCTCGGACAGCTTGCCCACGGCGGTGAGCTCCACGCCGCTGACCCGCTTCTTCGCCGTCTGGTAGTACAACCCGTCGTCGCCCTGGGCGATGTCGTTGCTGACTTCCGTGCGATAGACGGCCGCGCTGACGAGCAGGTTTTCGCCCAGCAGATCCCACTTGGTGCCGAGCTCGGCGGTGCGCGCCTTCTGCGGATCGAACGCGGGGTTGTCGGCGCTGTTGGCCGATGAGCTCAGCTGCAATTGCGCGCCGCCGGGCGGCTGGGCGGACACCGCGTAATCGGCGTAGATGCTGCCGTTGGCGGCGGGCTTGTACACCACGCCCAGCTTCCAGTTGAGCAGGTTGTCCGAAACGGTGGCATCGACGCCGGGCACCGCGGTGCCTGTGGCAAGCGTCCCGCAATCCGGTCCGCGACGACCACCGCAAGGCACGCGGCTGGTGAATTCGGTCTTGTAGTGATCCAGGCGCAGGCCGCCGGTGAGCAGCCACTGTTCGCCGAACTTCAAGGTGTCGAACGCGTACGCCGCCTCGGTGGTGGTCTTGCCGTCGCTGTCGGCGTTGTTGCGGCCCCAGGCCAGGCCAGCGGCGTGCGGCGTGGGGTGATAGATGTTCGCCGGAGTCCAGGCGCTGCCATCGAGCACGGCGATACCGGTGGTCGACAGTTTTTCGCGGGTCAGCTCGATGCCGGTGCTGAGCGCGTGCTCTACCGCGCCGGTGTGGAACGACGCGGTGACATTGGTCTGGTTGGTGAGGATGGTGTTGGTGTTGTCCTTGAACGTGGGGTTGCTGCGCGCCACGGTCCAGCTGGACGGGTCGGCCGGGTCGGGCGTGACCAGGTTGGCGGCGCTGTACATGAAGGAGGTCAGCAGATAGTCCTGATGCGTCCGTCCCCAACGAGTGGTGTTGTGCAGCGTGGCGCCGTTGGCGAAATCGTGCTCGACGCGCACCGTCGCCATGTCGGCCTTGACGTGGTCGTGGTCGGCGTCGGTGCCGTAGAAATTTTCCGGGTCGACGCGCGGGGCGTTGTCCAGCCACGGCCGGACGTCCGGATCGGGGCTGCGGTAGCCGGGCAGGCCGATGGTCGCCACGCCGCCGTCGGGCACGTTGTTCTGCTTCACGTGCAGCAGGTTCAGGTAGACGCGGGTAGGCGTGCCCAGGCCGAAGGCCAGCGACGGCGCGATGCCCCAGCGGTTGTCCTCGACACCGTCACGGCCGCTGACGCCGCCATCCTGGCCCAGCACGTTGAGGCGAAAACCGGCGTGCTCGCCGATCGCCTGGTTCCAGTCGGCGGTGACGCGCTTGCGGTTGGCGTCGCCGTAGGACACCGAGCCCGAGACGGCATTCATCAGGAACGGCTGCTTGCTCACCATGTTGATCGCACCGCCCGCCGAGGTGCGGCCGTTGTCGGTGCCGGCCGGGCCTTTCTCCACTTCAATCTGCTCGATGTTGAACACGTCGCGGGAGATGGAACCGAGGTCGCGCACACCGTCGACGAAGATGCTGCTGGAGGCGTCGAAGCCACGCATGTAGACGGAATCGCCGGTGGAAGTGGCGCCGTTCTCGCCGGCATAGAAGGTGCCCACCCCGGGGCTGTTGCGCAGTGCCTCGGTCAGCGTGGTGGCGCCCTGGTCGGTGATCAGGTCCTTGGAGATCACCGTGATGGTCTGCGGTGTATCCAGCAGCGGCTGGGTGAATTTGGGTGACTCGACCTTGTCGGCGCGGTAGTCGGCGCCGCGCGTGGCCTGCACCTTGATGCCCGGCAGCGTGCGGGCATCCGTCATCTGCGCGACCGGTGAGGCGTCCGCGGCCAGGGCCGACTGCGCCAATGCCAGGCTGGTCAGCAACGTGGCGGTGGTGGTGCCGGCCAGCGACATGCGGCGCACGCCCGTGGAAACGGTGTGCTTGCGGCTCTTGATGAAAGACATGCGTGGGGTTCCTTTGCCATCTGCGATGTATCCCGCCGCCGACGCCGGGTGAACGGCGGAACGGCGCAGCCGCCGGGTCGTGCCGAGGCGTGCGTTTCGCGGGAGGGTGGAGCGCTGGCTACCCGTGGATCGGGGCGGGCGCGACCGGACGCATGGTAAAGGAATGAGAATGATTTGCAATAGCGTTGTTGCTGGATGGCGTCTTTCCCACAATGAAAGAGGCCCCGCATTCGCATGCGGGGCCTCTTCGTTTCACTTGTTGCAGCGTGGGCGCGAACGCCTTACCAGATCTTCACCTGGGTATCGGCCGGGCGCACCATCGTGTCGCCGGGCTTGCACTGGAACGCCTTGGCGAACTCCGGCATGTTGGACGGCGCGGCGGTGGCGCGCAGTGCCATCGGTGCATGCGGATCGGTGTTGAGGCGCACGATCGAGGTCTTCTCGCGCATGCTGCCGCGCCACACGCGGGCCCAGTTGAGGAAGAAGCGCTGATCCTCGGTGTAGCCGTCGATCTTCTTGTTCGCTTCCTCCGGGTGGCTCTTCAACGCTGTCTGCAGCGCGTCGTAGGCCACGTTGAGGCCGCCCAGGTCGGCGATGTTCTCGCCCAGGGTCAGCTTGCCGTTGACGTGCAGGTCCGGCTTGTCCTTGATCGGCGCGTAGGCGTTGAACTGATCCACCAGCTTGGTGCTGCGCGCGTCGAACTGCGCCTTGTCCTGCTTGGTCCACCAGTTGTGGCGGTTGCCGAAGCCGTCGAACTGGCTGCCCTGGTCGTCGAAACCGTGGCTGGCCTCGTGGCCGATCACCGCGCCGATGCCGCCGTAGTTGATCGCGTCATCCGCCTTGGCATCGAAGAACGGCGGCTGCAGGATCGCGGCCGGGAAGTTGATCGTGTTGGTGCTGGGGTCGTAGTACGCGTTGACCGTCTGCGGGGTCATGTACCACTCGCCGCGGTCGGTGGCCTTGCCAATGTGGGCGATGTCGTAGTCGTAGTTGAACTTGGCCGCCGCCTGCAGGTTGGCGTAATAGTCGTCCGGGGTCAGCTCCAGGCCGGACCAGTCGCGCCACTTGTCCGGGTAGCCGATCTTGGGCAGGAACTGCTCCCACTTCTCGACGGCCTTGGCCTTGGTGTCGGCGCTCATCCAGTCCAGGTTCTCGATGCGGGTCTTCAGCGCATCGCGAACGTTGGTGACCAGTTCCTCGGCGCGCTGTTTCGCTTCCGGGGTGAACTCCTTGGCCACGTACAACTGGCCCAGGGCCTGGCCCATGGCGCCGTTGACCGCGCCCAGCACCTGCTTCCAGCGCTCCTGCTGCTGCGGCTGGCCGGCCAGGGTCTTGCCGTAGAAGTCGAACTTGTTGTCACGGAAATTCTTCGACAGCGCGTTGGCGGAGTCGTCGATGGTGTGGAAGCGAAGGTAGGCCTGCCACTGCGATGCCGGCGCGTCGGCCAGCAGCTTGTCGAACTCGGCGAAGAATTTCGGCTGCGACAACGAGAAGCCTTTGTCGATCTTGACGCCCTGGGCGTCAAAGAATTTTTCCCAGCTGAAGTGCGGGGAGGTCTTGTCCGCTTCCTTCAGGCTGACGAAGTGGTACTGGTTGTCCAGGTCGCGCATTTCGGTGGGCGCCAGCGAGGCGGCGGCCAGCGAGGTTTCCAGCTTCATCACCTGGTCGGCCTGCGTTTTCGCGTCGGCGGCCGACACGCCGGTCAGCTCCAGCGACTTGGCGATGTAGGCCACGTACGCGTCACGGATCTCCTTGAACTGGGGCTGGGTGTAGTAGTCCTTGGTCGGCAGGCCCAGGCCCGCCTGCATCGCGTAGGCGATCTGCAGCTTGGCGTTGTCGAAGTCGGCGCCGGAGCCAAAGCTGAACACCTGGCCGTTGCCTTCGGCGTAGCTCTTGTTGATGAAGTCGACGATGTCGGCGGTGTTCTTCAGGCTGGCAATCGCGTCGAGGCGGGGCTTGATCGGGTCGAAGCCGGCCTTGTCGATGGTGGCCTCGTCCATGCCGGACTGGTACAGGTAGCCGATCTTCCGATCGATCGAACCGGCCTTGGCGGAGGCGGCATTCTTGGCCGCGGCCTCGACGATTTCATGCTGGGTATTGAGGCTGTCCTCGGCCAGCTTGTTGAACGCGCCCCAGCTGGTGTGGTCGGCGGGGATCGGGTTGGCGGCAACCCACTTGTCGTTGACGAAGCCGTTGAAATCCTGACAGGCGTTGATGTTCGGGTCGAGCTCGCTGACATCGAAAATGCCGCCCGACGCGGCCGGGGCCGCGGCGGCGGTGCTCGCACTGGCGCTGGGCGCCGGCGCAGCGGATTCGGCCGGCTCCTGCTTGCCGCAGGCGGTCAGCGACAAGGCCAGGCTGACGGCCAGCGCCAGCGGTTTCAAATACGGCTTGGTCATGGATTTCCCTCGTGATTGTGGTCCGCGAGCGCGGCGTTTGGATGGCGAGCGTGGCTGATGGTGGATCGGACACAGGCTGCGACAATGACGAGCCAAGCTAGGTCAATCGTCATGGTCGGCACAGTGTCAAAGGTAAGGGGTACGGCCGCCGGCAGAGGCCTCAGTGGCGGGCACCGTCAACCGTTTCATCCTGCGCCGACAACGACTGCCATTGCGCGGTGTCCAGGCGCAGTACCGGGTAGGCACCTACGTCTTGCGCGGCATACCAGGGTGAGCGTTCGAAGAAGAAGGCCAGCCGCGCGCGGCTGTCGCCGGCGAAGGCCGGGTCGTCGTGCAGCTTGCGCTGGAACTCGGTTTTCAGCGCCGGGCTTTTCGCCAGCATCTCGCGCGCCAGCTTTTCCACCACGCGCGGTTCGCCGTATTCCTTGGCCTCGAAGATGGCGTTGAGGTAGCCCCAATGCAGCAGCGAGTCCGGCGCCTGTGGCTCGAGCAGGTTGATCGCCACATTGGCGGCGCGCTGATCCATCGGCACGATCACCGAACCGGCGGGTAGGCGCACCTCGCGCGGCAGCGCGCGCAGGCGGAAATCGCGCAGCATCAGGTGGCCTTCGAATGGCTTGTCGGCCCAGCGTGGTTCGTCCAGCTGGTAGCCATCGGCATGCATCGTCAGCGGCTGCGTGGTGCGCCGGTAATGAATGCCGTGCGCGTCCAGCCGGTCGATGATCACCGTCCACTGCGCAGGCACCACGTAGGCGGCGGGCGGCGTGATGGACAGGTCGGGCAGCAGCCGGCTCCAGTTGTCGATGGTGTACGTCCTTGGCTGGCTGGGGTCGTAGCGGATCCACGCGCTGTTGGAGATGTCGCTGTGGCTGCGGGTGAACGCGTAGCCTTTCAACGTGAGCTTGGTGGGTTGGGGATCGAGTTTGAAGGTCAGCGGCACACTGGCTTTTGCATCGTGGGCGCGGGCGATGGTGTCGGCATCCGCTTTGGCGGTGGCGGCGAGCAGGGCGGTGGGGTGCGCGCCGATCTGTTCCAGCATCAGCTCCACGATGTCGTAGGTGGCGCGCACGCGGTTCGCGTACGGTTTCAGCATGTGGGTTTCGATCAGCAGTGCGGGGCGGTTTTGCAGCGCCGCGTAGCCGGTGGAAAAGCGCGGGCCGGAGCCGAAGTTCTCCAGGCCCTTGAGTGGGTCACGGCCATCCTTGAACTCCAGGTAGCTGGAGGCCAGATGACCGCGTTGCTCGTACGCCGTCATCGCGCGGTCGATGGCGTCGTGCTGCCAGGCGCTTGCGGCGGGGTCGAGCTTGTGCGGGTCTTCGGTGTACCAGGTGAGGTCGTA
>DATJCF010000326.1:0-2228 GCA_035514935.1 Rhodanobacter sp.
TACGACCTCACCGACACCTTGCTGAAACCGGCGGTGGCGCAGATCCCCGGCGTGGCCCAGGTGCAGGTGTCCGGCGGCGCGCCGCATGCGGTGCGGATCGCGCTGAACAGCGCCGCGCTGGCGCGCAAGGGCATCACCAGCAACGACGTGGCCAACGCGCTGCGGGCGGCCAATGTCACTTCGCCGCAAGGCATGCTCAGCAATGGCGCCACCCAGATGACGGTGAGCGCCAACGACGCGCTGCACACCGTGGCCGACTTCGCGCCGCTGGTGATCGCCAGCCGTGACGGCGTGCCGGTGCGGCTGTCCGACGTGGCCACCATCAGCAGCGGCCAGCAGGATCAGTACGCGGCGGCGTGGTTCAACGGCCAGCGCGCCGTGACCATGCAAATCAGCAAGCGCTCGGAGGCGAACGCCGTGGCCACGGTGAACGCCATCCGTGCCGCCCTGCCGGGCTTCAGCCACCTGATGCCGGCCGACGTGGAAATCCATCCGATCTTCGACCTTACCCCCACCACCGAATCGGCGCTGCACGAGGTGGAGGTGGCGCTGCTGATGAGCATCGTGATGGTGGCGCTGGTGATGCTGGTGTTTTTGCGCCGGCTGCGGCCCACGGTGATCGCGATGTTCAGCGTGCCGTTGTCGCTGGCCGGCGCGTTCGTGGTGATGTGGATGCTGGGTTTCACCCTCAACATTTTTTCGCTGGTGGCGCTGGTGCTGTGCGTGGGTTTCGTGGTGGACGATGCGATCGTGGTGATCGAGAACATCGTGCGCCACATGGAGCGCGGCATGGCGCCGCTGCCGGCCGCGCTGACCGGCGTGCGCGAGATCGGCTTCACGGTGGTGTCGATCACCCTGTCGCTGATCGCGGTGTTCGGCCCGATGGTGTTCGGCAACAACATGTTCACCATGCTGATGCGCGAGTTCTCGGTCACGTTGATTGCCACCATCGTGATCTCGGCGCTGGTGTCACTGACGCTGACCCCGGCGCTGTGCGGCGCCTGGCTGGCGCACGAATCGGCCACGCGCACGCCGGGCCGGCTGGAGCGCATGGCCGAGCGCTTCGACAAGCGCTTGCTGCGCATCTATGAACGCGGGCTCGACTGGGCCATGCACCACCGGCGGGTAATGCGCTGGCAGCCGATCCTGCTGCTGGTGCTGACCGTGGTGCTGGCCGTGGTGGTGGCCAAGACCGCCGGCGGCAGCCTGATGCCGAAGGAGGACACCGGCCTGCTGCAGGCGCAGATCACCGCCGACGCCAACATCTCGCCCACCCTGCTGGCCGAGCGCACGCAGGCGATGGCCGCGGTGCTGCTGGCTGATCCCGCCGTGCTCGATGTTTCCGCCATCCTGGGCGGCGGCGACAACAACGGCGCCGTGGGCAACCAGTCGACGCTGTACGTCGACCTGAAGCCCCGCGGTGATGGCCCGAACGATCGCCACGTATCCGGACAAACGGTCGTGGATCGGCTGGGCAAGTACTACAAGACCGTGTCCGACCTGGACGTGACCCTGACCACGCTGCAGTTCATCAGCGGCGGCGGCCCCGGTGGTGGCGCCAAGGGGCAGTACGCGTTCCAGCTCAGCAGCAACGCCGGCCTGCCGCTGCAGCAGCCCACGCTGCATCTGGCGCAGGTGATGCGGGGCATGAAGCAGTTCCGCGACGTCAGCACCAGCTTCGACAGCATCGGCCGGCAGGAGCTGCTGCAGGTGGATCGCAACGCCGCCGGCCGCCTGCACGTGAGCATGGGCCAGATCGATTCGGCGCTGTACGACGCGTTCGGCCAGAACCAGATCTCCACCATCTATTCCGACATCAACCAGTACCGCGTGGTGCTCACCGCCGGCAGCGAGCAGTCGTTGAGCCCGGCCAATCTGCTCAACACCTACGTGCGCAATACCGAGGGCAAGATGATTCCGCTGTCGGCGCTGGCGCACATCGAACCGCATATCGCGCCGGTCACCATCAACCACTACAACCAGCTCGAATCGGCCTCGATCAACTACAACCTGGCCAAGGGCCTGACCCAGACCGACGGCCTGAAATACGTCGACCAGGCCATCTTCGCCGCGGGCCTGCCCGCCGGCGTGCAGAAAAGCTACACCGGCGACAACCAGAACCTGATGGACGCGCTCAACAACGGCCTGCTGATGCTGCTGGCGGTGATCCTGGTGATGTACGTGGTGCTGGGCGTGCTGTACGAAAGCCTGATCCACCCGCTGACCAT
>DATJCF010000327.1:0-9592 GCA_035514935.1 Rhodanobacter sp.
TTGGAGATCTTCACCTCCTCGCCGCCGCGCATCACGGTCACCATCTGGTGCAGCACGTATTCGGGCCAGTTCTTCGGGATGCCTACACTCAGCGCCTGCAGGCCCGCCTTCACCCGCGCCAGCGAGCCGTGATGGTCGGAACCCAGTTCGGTGATGGCGCGCTCGTAGCCGCGCTGCCACTTGCTGAGGTGGTAGGCCACGTCGGGCAGGAAGTACGTGTAGGTGCCGTCGGACTTGCGCATCACGCGGTCCTTGTCGTCACCGAAATCGGTGGTGCGCAGCCACAGCGCGCCGCCTTCCTCGTAGGTATGGCCGTGTGCCACCAGCTCGCGCACGGTTTCCTCGACCTTGCCGTCGCTGTACAGCGAGGATTCCAGGAAGTACGTGTCGAAGCCCACGCCGAACGCCTGCAAATCCAGATCCTGCTCGCGGCGCAGGCTGGCCACGGCGAAGCGGCGGATGGCGTCCAGGTCGTCCACATCGCCGCTGGCGGTGACGGTTTCGCCATCGGCGACCACCGCGTCGCGATCGAGGAACGCACGCGCCACGTCGGCGATGTAGTCGCCGCGATAGCCGTTCTCCGGCCAGTTGCTGTCATCCGGCGTGATGCCGCGGGCGCGCGCCTGCACCGAGACGGCGAGGTTGGCGATCTGCACGCCGGCGTCGTTGTAGTAGAACTCGCGCTTCACGTTCCAGCCGGTGGCTTCCAGCAAGCGGCTGAGGCAATCGCCGATCGCCGCGGCACGGCCATGGCCGACATGCAGCGGGCCGGTCGGGTTGGCCGAGACGAACTCCACGCCCACCGTCTTGCCGCCGCCGGCACTGTGGCCATAGGCGTCGGCTTCGGTCAGGATGCGCCGCAGTTCGGCGTGGTACGCGCTGGTGGCCAGGAAGAAGTTGATGAAGCCCGGGCCGGCGATTTCCACCTTCGCCACCAGGTCGTTCGCCGGCAGTGTCGCGACCAGTTTTTCGGCCAGCTCGCGCGGTTTGGCGCGCGCGGGTTTGGATAACAGCATCGCCACATTGCAGGCGAAATCGCCATGTTCGCGGCTGCGCGCCCGCTCGATCACGAAGCCCGGCAAGGCCAGGTCGGCGGGAAGAGTGGCATCGTCCTGCAAGGCCTGAATTGCCTGCAAAATCAGTTCACGCAGCTGTTCTTTCACGGGCTTTCAATATCGTGATGGAACCGACAATCCTAGCAGACCGCCACCGCCGGGCGGAGCCGACGCCGCAGCCTTGGCACGACGGGGCAACCACCTCGGGTTTTGCTGCACCGCAGTGGACGAGCCTGTGGATAAGTCTGTGGGGAAAGCTTCGCCTGCTGGCGGCTTGCCGGAGTGGTGAGCCGGTCAACCCGCAAATTTTTGGGAAAAGTCTTTGTTAATCAGGATGGTATGTCGACAACCTGTGGTGAAGAGGGCGACATGGCCGCCAAGTGACCGTTCCACGGATTTGTGCATAAGTTTCGACTACTTGCCGCGCCTTGATGCACCCGAAATGCAGCAAGGAGCTGACGCCGGCGGTCGTGGCAGGGCCGCGTCGCGGGATTGGCCGGGTCAGATCAGTCCGCGCGCGGCCATCGACACCGGCTCGCCGCTGCCGATCACCAGATGGTCGAGCACACGTACGCCGACCAGGCGCAAGGCGTCGCGCAGTTCGTGGGTGATCGCGCGGTCGGCGGCGCTGGGCTCGGCCACGCCCGAGGGGTGATTGTGGGCAAAGATCACCGCGCACGCATTGTGTTGCAGGCAGGCGCGAACCACCTCGCGCGGGTGCACGCTGGCGCCGTCGACGGTGCCGCGAAACAGCTCCTCGAACGCCAGCACGCGGTGGCGGTTGTCCAGATAGAGGCAGCCGAAAACCTCGTACGGCAGGTGACGCAGGCGGGCGCGCAGGAAATCGCCGCTGTCGCGCGGGTTGCCCAGGCTGGGCCGCTCGTGCAGTTGCTCGGCCAGGCTGCGCCGGGCCAGCTCGAGCGCGGCGGCGATGCGGGCCCGTTTGGCCGGCCCCAGTCCACCCACCCGGATCGGATGATCGGGCCGCCCGAGCAGGGCGCCCAGGCTGCCGGCGCCGGCGATCAGTTCGCGGCCCAGCGCCAGCGCATCCTTGCCGCGGCTGCCGCTGCCCAGCAGCACGGCCAGCAACTCCGCGTCGGACAGCGCGCCGCTGCCGCGCGCCAGCAGTTTTTCGCGGGGACGTTCGCCTTCGGGCCAGTTGCGGATACTCATCGCCGTAGCGTGTCCGGCCGGGGATCGGGGCGATAGCAGACAGCCGGAATGATTCCGGTAAGCTAGGCGTCTGCCCGTCTGTCAGGCCCGCCTTACATGTCTCTTGCCCAACGCCGCATTCTGCTGGGAGTGTCCGGCGGCATCGCCGCCTACAAGTCCTGCGAGCTGGTGCGCCGGCTACGTGATCTCGACGCCGAAGTGCGCGTGGTGATGACCGAGGCGGCCACCCATTTCGTCACCCCCACAACCTTCCAGGCGCTGTCCGGCCAGAGCGTGCGGGTCAGCGGCTGGGACGCGCAGGCGGAAGCGGCGATGGGCCATATCGAGCTGGCGCGCTGGGCCGAACGCATCCTGATCGCACCGGCCAGCGCCGACCTGCTGGCGCGGCTGGCGCACGGGCTGGCCGATGATCTGCTGTCCACCCTGTGCCTGGCCAGCGCCGCGCCGCTGTACCTGGCGCCGGCGATGAATCGGCAGATGTGGGCGCATGCGGCGGTGCAGGCCAACCTCGCCACCTTGCGCCAGCGCGGCGTACAGGTGCTGGGGCCGGCGGCCGGCGAACAGGCCTGCGGCGACGTGGGCTCGGGCCGGATGCTGGAGCCGCTGGAGCTGCGTGACGCGTTGGCCGCTTCCTTCGGTGGCGGCGCGCTGGCGGGGCTGAACATCCTGGTGAGTGCCGGCCCCACCTTCGAGGACATCGACCCGGTGCGTTTCATCGGCAACCGCAGTTCCGGCCGCATGGGTTTCGCGGTGGCGCAGGCAGCGGCGCAGCAGGGTGCACGGGTCACGCTGGTGGCCGGCCCCGTCAGCCTGTGCACGCCACCGGGTGTGGCGCAGCGCGTCGATGTGCGCAGTGCGGCACAGATGCATGCGGCGGTGCTGTCCGGCGCGGCACAGGCCGATATCTATATCGCGGCGGCGGCGGTGGGCGATTACCGCCCGCGCGAAGTCTCGCCGCGCAAATTGAAGAAGCAGGCGGGCGCCGACCTGTCGCTGCAGCTCAGCGAGAACCCCGACATCCTGGCCAGTCTTTCGGCGCAGCCCAAGCATCCGTTCCTGGTCGGCTTTGCCGCCGAAACGCATGATGTGGCGCATTACGCGCAGGGCAAGTTGAAGCGCAAGGGCCTGGACATGATCGCCGCCAACCAGGTTGGCGAGGGCCTGGGCTTCGAGACTACCGACAACGCCATCAACCTGTATTGGGAGGGCGGCATGCTGGAGTTGCCGCGCGCCGGCAAGGCCGAGCTGGCACACCAACTGCTGGCCTGCGTGGCCGAGCGCTACCGGGCCGCACGCGGATGAGCGCGCGACCCGTCGTCGATATCGAACTGAAGATCCTGGACCCGCGCCTCGGCGACAGCATCGCCCTGCCCGAGGCGGCCACCGCCGGCAGCGCGGGCATGGATTTGCGCGCCGCGCTGGAGCAGCCGCTGACCCTGCAGCCGGGCGAAAGCGCGCTGGTGCCCAGCGGCATCGCCATCCACATCGGCGACCCGGGCTGGTGTGCGGTGATCGTGCCGCGCTCCGGGCTGGGTCATAAACACGGACTGGTGATGGGCAATCTGGTAGGTGTGATCGACGCCGACTACCAGGGGCCGTTGATGATTTCATGCTGGAACCGCGGCCATGTGCCGTACACCATCGAAGTCGGCGATCGCATCGCCCAGTTGCTGCTGCTGCCGGTGGCGCAGGCGCGGATGAACATCGTTTCCGCGTTCGCCCCGAGCCAGCGCGGCGACGGCGGTTTCGGTTCCACCGGCATCAATTGAGCGGCGGCCCACGCCGCGACAACCTGCGGGGGCGGGCAACAACGATGAAGATGGCGAAGGGGATGTCGTTCGACTGGCGTGGGCTGCTGCCGTTGGCGGCGGGCACGCTGCTGCTGCTGCTGGGATTGTTCTGCGGCTGGCAGACCTGGTTGATCGCGGACGAGGGACAGGCGGCGGCGCGCGTGCATGTCGCCCAGGATCAGGCGGTGAAAGCGCTGGCGCAGGAACTCGCCGCGCAACGCGCCACGGTGACCGCTGCGGTGGCCACGCTGGATCCGGCCGTGGCCATGCAGGACCCGGCGCAGGCCACCGCCACGTTGCGCCAGCGTTTGCCTCAGGCGCTGGCGCTGGAGCTTTACAGCGGTACGCTCAATGAAGTGCTGCACGCCAATTACCGCGAATTCGGTTACGCCAAGGCGGCGCAGTTGATGTCGGCGCAAACGGCCGATGGCACGCCACCGGCGCAAAGCGTGTCGCACGGCGGCAGTGATCGACGGCTCAGTCTCGTCGTGCCCCTGGGTGCTCCGGACCGGGCGCAGGGCTGGGCCTGGGTCGAGTTGCCTTTTGCCCCGTTGCGCCAGCGGCTGGATGCGATCGATCCGGCCGGTGGTCGCCTGGATCTGCGCCAGGGCGATGCACGCGGCGACATGCGCCTGCTTTCCCACGGTGCCGCCTCGGCCGAAAGTGAAGCGGGCGGCAAACCGGTGCCCGGAAGCACGTTCAGCGTCGGTGCCGCCCTGCCACGCGCATTCATCGTGCTGCCGCATTCGGTGGCGCTGGCCGCCTTGCTGGCCCTGCTCGGCCTGGGCGCGGGAGCGTTCCTGCTGTGGCGGCGCGCGCGCTCGGCGGTCGAAATATCATCCGAACCCGAGGAGCCGGTGGTGCCCACAGAAATTCCCCAGATCGTCCGCGAGCCCGCGAAAGTGGTGGCCCCGCCGACAGCGCCGGCGCTGTCCGGCGGTGATGCCAGGGCTGCCGTGGACCCTTCCATTTTCCGCGCGTACGACATCCGCGGCATCGTCGGCAAAACCCTCAGCCGCGACGTGGCGCATCTGCTGGGCCAGGCGATTGGCAGCCTGATGCAGGAGCGGGATCTGCGCGAGATCGTGATCGGGCGCGATGGGCGGCTGTCCGGCCCCGAGCTGGCCGGTGCGCTGTCGGATGGTTTCCGCGCGGCTGGCATCGACGTGATCGACATCGGCGCGGTGCCCACGCCGGTGGTCTATTTCGCCACCTTCCACTTCGAAACCGGCTGCGGCGTGGCGGTGACCGGCAGCCACAACCCGCCCGACTACAACGGCTTCAAGATCATGGTTGGCGGCGAGACGCTGGCCGAGGATGCAATCCAGGACCTGTACCAGCGCATCGCCAGTGGCGCGCTGGTCGGGGATGGCCAGGGCGCTTATCGACATGTGGACGTGGCGCCCGATTACATCGAGCGGATCACCTCCGACGTGCAGGCCGAGCGCAGCCTGAAGATCGTGGTCGACTGCGGCAACGGCATCCCCGGCGCGCTGGCGCCGCAGGTGCTGGAGGAGATCGGCTGCGAGGTGATTCCGTTGTACTGCGAGGTGGACGGCACCTTCCCCAACCACCATCCCGACCCGTCCGAACCGTCCAACCTGCAGGACCTGATCGTCTCCGTGCAAAAGTCCGGTGCGGACCTGGGCGTGGCGTTCGACGGCGATGGCGACCGGCTTGGCGTGGTCACCCGCGCTGGCGAGATCATCTATCCCGATCGCCTGCTGATGCTGTTTGCGCGCGATGTGCTGTCGCGCCAGCCCGGCGCCACGATCATCTACGACGTCAAATGCACCGGTCATCTGAAAGGCCAGATCCTGGATGCCGGCGGCAGCCCGCTGATGTGGCGCACAGGCCATTCGCTGATCAAGGCCAAGATCCGCGAGACCAACGCGGAACTGGCCGGCGAAATGAGCGGCCATTTCTTCTTCAAGGAGCGCTGGTTCGGTTTCGACGACGGCATCTACGCCGCCGCGCGGCTGCTGGAAATCATCGCCGGTGACGCGCTGGGACGTTCGCCGGACGAGATCTTCGCCACCTTGCCCAAGGGCGTGTCGACCCCCGAGTTGAAAGTGGAGATGGTCGAGGGCCGCAACTATCGCTTCATGATGAATTTCCGCGCCAAGGCGGCTTTCGAAGGAGCCACGCTGATCACCATCGACGGCGTGCGCGCCGACTGGCCCGATGGCTGGGGTCTGGTGCGTGCGTCCAACACCACGCCGGTACTGGTGCTGCGTTTCGACGCCGACAATGCCGCGGCGCTGCAACGGATCCAGGACGTGTTTCGTGAGCAGATGCTGGCGGTCGACCCGTCGTTGCAGCTGCCGTTCTGATGCGCCTGACGCCGGCCGTTGCTACGGCTCCGGCGGCGCGTCTTCGGCGGCCTTGAGCTCGCGATAGCGGGCCAGCTGCCTGGCCTGCGCGGCCACGGTGCTGTCGCGCTCGGCCTGCTGCCGGGCCAGTGCGTTGCGCTGCATTGCCACCACGTTGCGCTGGTTGGAAATGTTGTCCACCATGAACTTGGGTACCGGCTGCTTGGCCTGCTCGAGTTCCGCGGCGCGGTCGAGCAGGCCGGTGAGCGCCTTTTCCTGGCTTTGCAGGTTGATCCGCGTGGTGCGGATCTGCTGGTCGAGGGCGTCGACCGTTTGCTGCAGGGACATCTTGTAGGAGGCCTCGTCCGGGTAGGCGCTCATCATCTGCGCCTCGGCGCGGGCGACATCCTGGCGTGCGCGCTCCTTCGCCGCGGCCTCCTTCGCCAGCTTGTTGGCCACCACGCGCTCGGCGGCGGTCAACTGGCGCGGCACCCGCTGCACCACCATGCCGCGATCGTTGACCACGTCGTAGCCGGCCTTCATCGCCTCGGCGGTGAGGCTGTCGCTGTAATGCGGCAAGCCCTGGGGGTCGACCCATTTGTAGCGGTTGCCATTGACTTTCTGGGCGTGCGCGGCCACGGCAGCCAGCAACGTGCCCGCGATGATGACTGACAGAAACTTGCGCATGAATCCCCCCTTTGCGGGCCAGTATAGCCGTGGCGATTGCGCGGGCGGGCGGTGGACAAGGGCCGCGCCGTCACGTCTTCGAGTACCAAGCGGCGGTTTCGCCACCGGCGGGTGGTTGCTTCGTTGGGGATGCTTTCACATACCTTGTGATGACGATTGCACGCCGTAGTGTTCGCGGTAGCTCAGCAGGCGGTCGTGTTCGGCGGCCAGCTGCGGCTGTTCGCCTGCGTATGCCAGTACGTCGTCCAGGCTGGTGATCGCGATCACCGGGATGCCGTGGTCGGCGGCAACTTCCTGCGCGGCGGAGCGCTCGCCCTGGCCGCGCTCCTGCCGATCCAGCGCAATCAGCACGCCGGCGGGCGTGGCGCCCTGGGCCCGGATCAGGGCCAGCGATTCACGCACGGCGGTGCCGGCGGTCATCACGTCGTCCACGATCAGCACGCGGCCTTTCAATGGCGCACCCACCAGGGTGCCGCCCTCGCCGTGATCCTTCGCCTCCTTGCGGTTGTAGGCCCAGGGCAGGTCGCGCTGGTGCAGGTCTGCCAGCGCGATGGCGGTGGCGGCGGCCAGCGCGATGCCCTTGTAGGCGGGGCCGAACAGCATGTCGACCTGGAGTCCCGAGTTCACCAGGGCATCGGCGTAGGCGCGGCCGAGCTGGGCCAGCGCGGCGCCGGAATCGATCCGCCCCATGTTGAAGAAGTACGGGCTGAGGCGGCCGGATTTCAGGGTGAATTCGCCAAAGCGCAGCACGTCGCGCGCCAGGGTGAGTTCGATGAAGTCGCGCTGGTAATCGTGCACGGGCGGTCTCGCGGCAGGAAGGTCAGGGAAGGGCCCGCAGCAACAGTTGCTGCGGCCCGCAACGGCCGCCATGGTAACGCGCGCCGCTGTCGACGAAGCCGGCGTGTCGGTACATCCGGGTGGCGTTCCGGTTGTCGCAGTCGACGGTGAGCACCAGCAGCCGCGTGGCCGGATGGCGCACAGCCAGATCCTCCAGCAGCAGCGCGACGGCGCGCGCACCCAGCCCGCGGCCTTGCCAGTCGGCATCCACGAACAGCGAGCGCAACCCCCGCGCCGGTTGCGCGAAATCGCGGCCGGCCACGCTGCGCGCGCTCGGGTCGATGCGGTAATAACCGATGGGTGCGTCGCCGCACATGATCGCCATCGGCTCGCTGCCCGGGCACTGCGTCACGTCGGCCAGCAGGTCGGTCATGGTGCCGACGCGATCGCGCTGTGCCGGCCGTACGCGCAGATGCAGCAGGGCGCGATGCAGCGACGGCCCCACCGGCACCACGCGCAGCGCGTCCGGCGGCGTTGCCGCGGCGTCGCGGTTGTTATGATCGGGGATCACTTTCGGGAGATTCCATGCGCATCATCAGCCTCAACGCCAACGGTATCCGTTCGGCCGCCAGCAAGGGCGTGTTCGAATGGCTGCGCGACCAGAACGCCGATGTGGTGTGCCTGCAGGAAACCAAGGCGCAGGAGCACCAACTGACCGATCCGATGTTCCGGCCCGATGGCCATCACTGCTTTTATCGCGATGCCAGCAGCAAGAAAGGCTACAGCGGCGTGGCGATCTACACCAAACGTGAGCCCGACCAGGTACTGACCGAGCTGGGCTGGGACGAGTTCGACAACGAGGGCCGCTACATCGAGGCGCGGTTCGGCAACCTGTCGGTGGTGTCGCTGTATTTCCCGTCCGGCTCTTCCGGCGACGAGCGCCAGCAGTTCAAGTTCAAGGCGATGGAGTGGATCACGCCGATCTTCGATGCGTGGCTGAAGAGCGGTCGCGACTACGTGATCTGTGGCGACTGGAACATCGTGCACACCCGGAACGACATCAAGAACTGGAGCTCCAACCAGAAGAACTCCGGCTGCCTGCCCGAGGAACGCGCATGGCTGGATCTGCTGTTCCTGCAGCGCGGCTGGGTCGACAGTGTCCGCGCGATCCGGCCCGAGGCGGTGGAATACACCTGGTGGTCCAACCGCGGCCAGGCGCGCGCCAACAACGTGGGTTGGCGCATCGACTATCAGGTGTGCACGCCGTCACTGCGCGAGCGGCTGCTGGACTGCTCGATCTACCGCGACCAGCGCTTCTCCGACCACGCGCCGTACATCGTCGACTACGCCGACTGATCGGGCCGGACCGATCCGGCAGCCTGATCAAGCCGAGGCGCGAACGTCGACCTCGGCGATGGCGCGGTCCACCAGGCCGCGGTGCATCATCCAGCCGAACAGCGCCACGCCCGGCAGCGCCACCACGGTGGTCATCAGGTAGAAATCCACGTAACCCATGCTCTGGATCAGGCCGCCGGCGGTGGTGCCGGTCACCAGCCGGCCCACCACCGAGGCGGCGGCCGACAGCAGCGCGTATTGCGATGCCGTGTAAGAGAGGTTGCACAGCGCCGACAGATACGCCACCACCACCACGCCACCGATGCCGCTGGCGATGTTCTCAAAGCCGATCGTGAACGCCAGCATGTCGTTGTTGTGACCCATGTGCGCCAATACGGCGAACGACAGGTTGGACACCGCCATCAACACCAGGCTCAGCAGCACAGAGCGCTTCATACCCAGC
>DATJCF010000328.1:0-10261 GCA_035514935.1 Rhodanobacter sp.
CCGTAGTGCAGCGCGTGGGTGCTGACGTGGACATTGGCCTCGGCCCAGGGCTTGAGCTGACCGTTGTGCCAGATGAAAGGCGTGCTCATGGTGTGGATTCCAGTGCTTTCGGTGCGGAATGCGAGCGGGCCGGAGCCTGCCGTTCGATGCGGTTGACGATCGCCAGTGCGGCCAGTGCAGCCGCTTCCACGATGTCGGTGCTGACGCCGTTGCCGTGCCAGTCGAGGCTGCCGTGGCGGGCGGTGAGTTCGGCGCGACCCTGGGCATCGCCACCTTCGCCCATCGCGCGGATCTGGAACTGGGTCAGCGCCAGCTCGATGCCGGTGGCGCGGGTGATGGCGTGCAGTACGGCGTCGACCGGACCGTCGCCGGCCCCCGTTTGGGCGACCTCGCGGCCATCCTCGTGGACCAGCGTCACCGCGGTGGAACTGCCGCCGCCCAGCTGCGAGCTGGCGTTCAACTGCAGCAGGCTCCAGGGGCCGGTGGTGTCCGGGTCCTGGCCCAGCGCCAGCGCCTGCAGGTCGTCGTCGTGGATGTCGCGGCGCTGGTCGGCCAGCGTCTTGAAGCGGGCGAAGATGCCGTCGAGGGTGGCGTCGTCCGGCGTGTGCCCAAGCTTCTGCAGCCGCTCGCGCAGCGCATGGCGACCGGAATGCTTGCCCAGCACCAGGCTGGTTTCGGCGATGCCGACGTCCTGCGGATGCATGATTTCGTAGGTGCCGCGATGCTTCAGCATGCCGTGCTGGTGAATACCCGATTCGTGTGCGAACGCATTGTCGCCCACGATCGCCTTGTTGCGCGGCACGCCCTGGCCGGTCAGCTGGGTCAGCAGGCGCGAGGTGGGATACAGCTTGCGCGTATTGATGCCGGTGCTGACGCCGAAGTGTGGTGCGCGCACTTTCAGCGCCATCACCAGTTCCTCCAGCGCGGCATTGCCGGCGCGTTCGCCGATGCCGTTGATGGTGCATTCCATCTGCCGCGCGCCCGCGCTGACCGCCGCCAGGCTGTTGGCCACGGCCATGCCCAGGTCGTTGTGGCAATGGCTGGAGAAGATCAGGTTCTCGGCGTTGCGCACGTTTTTGCGCAGGTAGGTGAACAGCTCGAACATTTCCGCCGGCGTGGTGTAGCCGACGGTGTCGGGGGCATTCAGCGTGGTGGCGCCGGCGGCAGCGGCGGCGTTGAACACCTCGACCAGGAAGTCCGGCTCGGTGCGCAGCGCGTCCTCGGCGGAAAACTCCACCTCATGGCACAGCTGGCGGGCGCGCTCGACCGAGCGCACGGTGGCTTCCACGACCTGCTGCTTGCTCATGCCCAGCTTGTGCTCGCGGTGCAGCGGGCTGGTGGACAGGAACAGGTGGATGCGCGAGCGGCGCGCGCCTTCCAGCGCACGGGCGCAGCTGTCGATGTCGCCGGGAACGCAGCGGGCCAGGCCGGCGACGGTGGTCTTCGTCAACGACTGGGCGATTTTCGCCACCGCGTTGAAGTCGTCCGGCGAGGCCTGCGGGAAGCCGGCCTCAAGGATGTCCACGCCGAGTTCTTCCAGCGCATGCGCCAGTTTCAGCTTGGCATGCAGATCCATCGAGAAGCCGGGCGCCTGCTCGCCATCGCGCAGGGTGGTGTCGAAGATCAATACGCGATCGGGCGAATGGTCTTCGCCGTCACTGCTGTCGTTCGTTGCTGCCGGTTGGTTATTCATCGCTGGCTCCGCGGGACGGTGCCAAGGGCATGAAAAAACCCCGCATTCGTTTCCGGGTGCGGGGTTCTTCGGGAGTCATCAGGTTATCTTCTAACTACCTGGACACATGCCCTCAGCCCGCACCTCCGTTGGTAATAAGGAGTACGAGTACAAGGACAAGGATGAGCGCGCCGCGCAATCGCGGCGGACCAGCAACCATCGCGGGATGATTCATTCCGGTGATGCGGCGATGTGTGCTGCGCTGCGACATGTCGTTGACCGTACGGCACACCCTCGGGCTTGTCAACACTTACGTTTGTAATTGAGTGCACCGACAAACGAACGTCGGCGTATGGACGTCCAGAAGTCCGGACGTCCATCGATGTGAGGCGTACTTTGCGGGCAATCATGGCGAGTCAACCATTCGTCGACGTACGGTTGGATCAGGCCTTGTGTGCAAGCAGCCAGTCGTGCAGTGCCGCGTCGGTGGCCGCCAGCGGCAGCGCGGTTGCCGGGCGCTGGAGCATCGCCGCCAGCGCCGGTGGCACGTCCAGCGGATGGCCGAGCAACGGTTCCACCACGCTTTCGAACTTGGCGGCGTGGGCCGTGGACACCACCGCCCAGCAGGCGTTGTCGCCAGCGGCGCGCCGCTGGTCGAGCAGATGCATCGCCGTGGCCGTATGCGGGCAGAACACTTCGCCATGCTGGCGCGCATGCAGCGCGATGGTCTCGCGGATGGTGGCGTCGTCCACGCAGTCGGCCCGCAGCAGGCGGCGCAACACCGACGGATCGGGGTAGGTCCAGCGCAGCCGCTCGAAATTGCTCGGTGCGCCCACGTCCATCGCGTTGGCCAGCGTCGCCACCGCGTCGCGTGGCGTGTACTCGGCGCCGCCGAAATAGTCTGCCAGCGTTGCGTTGGCGTTGCATGCCAGGCGCACTTCGCCAATCGGCAGACCCACCTCGCGTACCCACAGGCAGGCCAGTGCGTTGCCCAGGTTGCCGGTGGGCACGATGAAGTTCAGCGGCTCGCCGTGCGCATGCCACCAGCGCAGCGCGGTGTACGCGTAGTAGCTCATCTGCGGCAGCAGCCGGCCGAGGCTTATGCTGTTGGCTGACGACATCGGCACCTGCGCCTGCAATTCGGCGTCGTTCAATGCCGCCTTGACCATTCGCTGGCAATCATCGAAACGCCCGTCGACCCGCAACGCGGTGACGTTGTCGCCGAAGCTGCCCAGCTGGTGCGCCTGGCGCGGCGAGACCTTGCCGTCGGGGTAGAGGATCACCACCCGCACGCCGGGCCGCTGGTGGAAGGCCGCGCCCACCGCGGCGCCGGTGTCGCCGGAGGTGGCCACCAGGATCGTCAACGGCTGGCCGCTCGCCCGCGGCAAGCGCTGCAGGCATGCCGCCAGGAAGCGGGCGCCGAAATCCTTGAACGCCGAGGTGGGTCCGTGGAACAGCTCCAGCATCAGGCTCTGCGGATGTTGCGGCAGCGGGCGCAGCGGGGCGTCGAACACGAACGCCTCCGCGCAGATGGCGGCCAGCTCGTCGGCCAGCGGGTCGCCGGCAAAGAACGGCGCCAGCAGCGTGGCGGCGGTGTCGGCAATGCTGCCGCGCGGGTCGAACGTGGCCGGGTCGATCCTGGGAAGTACCTCGGGCACGTACAGGCCGCCATCGGGCGCCAGCCCGGCGGCGATCGCCTGGCTGATCTCCACCGAGGGACTGCGTGCGCGGGTGCTTGTGTAGAGCAGGGGTTCGATGCGGCTCATGGATTGCCCTCGATGGCGGAAATGACGGCGGCAGCCGGGCCGTTCACCGGCGACACCAGGGCGTCGCTGTCCAGCCCCGCTTCGGCGAAGGCGGCGTGCATTGCGGCCGCTGCGCTCTCGGCTTCGGCGCGCGATTCGTACCAGCCGAACACGCTGGGGCCGCCGCCGGAAATGCTGGCGCCCAGCGCGTTGTGGTCGAGCGCGGCCTGCTTCACCTTGGCGAAATTGGGTACCAGCGCGGCGCGGCGCGGTTCGACCAGCACATCCTTCAGGCCTTCGCGCACCAGCGCGGCTTCGCCGCGATAGCAGCCGGTCAGCAGCAGGGCCAGGTTCGTGCTTTGCGACACGAACTCGCCCAGCGCGTAATTGCCCGCCAGCGCCGCGCGCGCCTTGCGCGTTTCCAGCACGTAGTGCGGATGCACCAGCGCGCAATGCCACGCCGCCGGTACCGGCACGCGCAACAGCCGCGTCTTGGTGGCCAGCACCAGGCCGCCCAGCAACATCGGGCCGAGGTTGTCGCCGTGCTGGCTGCCGCTGGCCAATGCCTCGCCCTGCAGCGCGAACGGGTACAGCGCTTCGGGCGAAAGCGGCTGCGGCAACAAGGCATTGGCGGCCACCAGCGCGGCCACGCAGGAAGCGGCCGAGCCGCCCATGCCCGAGCCTAGCGCGATGCCCTTGTGCAGGGTCAGCTCCAGGCCGTAGTCCAGCCCCATTGCCTTGTGGAACGCCAGCAGGGCCACGCCGGCAGTGTTCTTCTGCGGATCGGTCGGCAGGGCGGTGACGCAGCCGTGGATACCGGCGATGCGTACCTCGGGCGCCTCGATGCGCCGCACCTCGGCGCGGTCACCGGGGCCGGCCAGGCTGTGGCCCAGGATGTCGAAACCCACCGCCACGTTGCCGACGCTGGCATAAGCCACCGCGCAGGCGACATCGCGGCCGGCTTCGTTGCGGACCGGTGCGAGTGCAGGCGCGCTCATGCGCGTACCCCCAGCGACTCGGCAATCCGCAGCAGGTCGGTGAACACCCCGGCGGCGGTGACCTCCGGGCCGGCGCCGGGTCCCTGCACGACCAGGGGGTTGTCGCAGTAACGGCGGGTGGTGAATTGCACGATGTTGTCGGTCAGGCGGGTGTGGGCGAAGGTGTGATCGGCCGGCAGGACCACCAGTTTCACGCTGGCGTGGCCGTGGCGGTCGAGGCTGGCGACGTGACGCAGCACGCCGCCACCGGCGCGGGCGGCAGCCAGCTGGCTGGCCATCGGCGCATCGAGTTCGGGCAGGCGCTGCATGAAGGCCTCGGGCGACAAGGCCGCCAGTTCGGGTGGCACCAGGCTCTGCACGTCGACCTCTTCCAGCGACAGCGGCCAGCCGGCCTCGCGGGCCAGGATCACCAGCTTGCGCGCCACGTCCATGCCGGACAGGTCGTTGCGCGGGTCCGGTTCGGTATAGCCCAGTGCATGGGCTTCGCGGACCAGGGTGGAAAACGGATGATTGCCGTCGTGGCGGTTGCACAGCCACGCCAGCGTGCCGGAGAACATGCCGTCGATGGCCAGCAGTTCGTCGCCGGTATCGAGCAGGTCGCGCAAGGTCTGCACGATCGGCAGGCCGGCGCAGACCGTGGCTTCGTAGCGGAAGCGCCCGCCGCCGTTGGCGCAGGCGGCGCGGATCGCGTGCCAGCGGTCCAGCGGACCACTGCCGGCCAGCTTGTTCGGGGTGACGACGTGGATGCCCGCCGCCAGCCAGTCGGCGTAGCGTTCGGCTACGGCGTCGTTGGCGCTGCAGTCGATCAGCAGGGCGTGGCGGCCGTCCTCGCCGGTGACATGGGCGGCGAATTCGTCGAGGTTGCCCGGGCGCCAGATCTGGGCGCGCTCGGCGCCGCTGCCCAGGCCGACGCGCAGTTCCGGGTCGTCGCAATCGAGCCACATGCGTTTGCTGGCGGCCACGCCGCACAGTCGCAGATCGAGCCCGGCATCGCAGGCCAGCCGCGGTTGGGCGGCGCGCAACTGCGCCAGCAGCGCACTGCCGACCCGACCGGGGCCGATCAGCCCGACAGCCAATACGCGACGGCGCGCGGTCGAGCCGGGCGTGGTCGCGGTCAGCGGCAAGGGCTGCAGTTGATCGACGAGTGGTGGTGCGCAGGTGTTCACGATTGCCTCTCCGGAAGAGGCCCGTGCTCGCTGGCGGTGATCGGTGTGTGCCGGCCCGCATCATCGAGGGCGGGGCCGTTTGCGTCTGTAACTCTATGCGCGCACGGATACCCACCCGAAGCCAGTAATGGTAATCGGGGTAATCGTGGCGATGATGGTCATGGCGTCGAACGACGGCGACACGGAGCCGCGATCAGGCGGCATGGGATGCATGTGTGCTGGCGTGGATGACGGCGACATGACGTCGACCATAAAGGCGTTGCTGCACTGCAGTCAACAGATTCATTTGTAACTTTATGCGGCGCGCACGGCGGCGCTTCCGGCGTGTTGCACACGCCGTGTGGATGGAATGCGGCGCCGCAACGAACGCCGGTCGCGGCGTACCGCGCCGATCAGTGCGTCAGGTCGATGGCGTAGGTTGCGGTGCCATCGCCGTTGTCGCGAAGCACGCTGATGTTCGTCAGTCCCGCTGCCCGCGCCACGGGCAGCTTGCCGCCGGGTGCGCTGAACACCACGGGGCCACGCGTCTTGAGCGGCGCGAAACGCCAGGTCGCGAGTTCCAGCGTGGCGGCGCTGACGGTCCCGCGCTGTTCCAGCCATTTGGCCAGGATCTCGCGGTTACCGTCCGCCACGCTGAGCACGATGCTGCTGCCGTCCAGGCCTGGGAAATGGCCACCACCGTTGGCGCGGTAATTGTTGGTGACCACGATGAACGGCTGGGTCGGGCTTACCGGTTTGCCGTGGAAGGTCAGCGAGCCGATGCGCTGGCCCACCGGCTTCGACACGTCGATGGCGTAATGGATGCCGCCCTGGATCTGGTCGAAGTTGTAGCCGGTGAAGCGCGTGTTGATCAGCGGCTGCTCGCCGGTCTTGGCCGGGTCGATCCGGTTGAAGCGCTGGGCGGATTTTTCCAGCCACGCCTTGACCCCGGCGCCATCGGTTTTCACCGCGGCAAGGGTGTTGGGATAGAAGTACAGGTCGGCGGCGCTGCGCAGGGTCAGCGGGCCGGCGGGCACGTCGGTGTAATCGTCGACGCCGCCGAAGCCGGTGCGAAAGGCGGCAGCGGCGGAAAGCACGGGCACCTTCGCCAGCTCGGGGTGCAGCCGCGGCAGTTGGTTGCGCACGTAATCGGCCTGAGCCGCATTGACCGGCGCCAGCGCGGTCAGGTTGCCTTCGTCGGCGAAATAGCTGCTCATGCGCAGCGTGCTTTCGCCGATCGGGGTGTCGATGTAGACGATGGCGGCTTCATGCGCTTTCTGCACCAGCGGCGCGATGGCGGGATCGGCGGGCACGCAATCATCCTTCGCCTTGCAGATCGGCCGCACCTCGCTGTGGCTTTCGTCGCGATTGACCACCCAGCGACCGTCCTTGCGCTCCAGCACCAGCTGGATCACGCCCAGGTCCTTGCCGAAGAAGCCGCCCATCACGGCAGGCACGCCGCGGACCAGGCCGCGTTTCGCATCGACGTCCTTCATGCCCGCATAGCGCGGCCCGGGGAACTCGGTGTGCGAATGGCCCAGCAGCAATGCATCGATGCCGGGCACGCCGGCCAGGTACCAGCCGGCGTTTTCCATGGCTGGGGTGTACGGCGCCGTGTTGAGGCCGCCATGCAGGATTGCCACGATCAGGTCGGGATGCTGCGCCTGCAGTTGCGGCAGGTATTTTTTCGCCGCCTCGACCACGCCGCTGACGGTGACCTTGCCGGCCAGGTTCCGCTTGTCCCAGTCCATGATCGGCGGCGGCGTGAAGCCGATGATCCCCACTTCCAACGGCACGCTGAGCTTGCTGCCGTCGGCGGTGTAGATCTCGATGGTCTTGGTCACCACCGCCCACGGCTGGAAGATCGGCGCGCCATCGCGCGCGCTGTAAACATTGGCCAGCACCAGCGGAAAGTGTGGCCCCGCGCAGCGGTCGGCGTGGCCACCGTCGACGTTCATCGGCGTGCCGGTGACCTGCGACAGGAAGCCCAGGCCGTAGTTGAACTCGTGGTTGCCGGCGGTGCCGCCGTCATAGCCGACCGCGTCCATCGCCCGATAGATCGCCAACTCCTGATCGCAGCGCACCGGCTTCACCAGCGCCTGGTAATCGGCCAGCACGGTGCCCTGGATGGTGTCGCCGCTGTCGAACAGGAAGGTGTTGGGGAATTCGTCGCGGGCGCGCTGGATCAGCGTGGCGGTGCGCTCGTAGCCCAGCGAGTCGTCCGCCTTCAGCCTGTGATAGTCGTAGCTGAGCACGTTGGCGTGGACGTCGGTGGTCTCCAGGATCGCCACGCTGGCGCGCGCGCCGTCCGGTGCCGCAACCGGATGCAATGGCTGGCTGGCGCAGCCGGCCAGCAGCGCGGTGACGAAAACAAGCGGGAGCAGCGCGCGGTTCGACATGGGGAGGTCCGTGCGCCGTCCGGGCGCAAAGCGGCAGGATAGGCAAGCGGCCATGCCGGCGCCAATGCTGTCAGTCACGGTCGGCAGGCATCACGCGATCTGTCATGTTCAACGACTATCATGCCGCGCTCGCGCGCCTCCGCCCTTCCACCGAGTACCGCCATGCATCGTCGTTCCACCATCGCCGGTCACCTTGCCGTCGGCATCACGCTCTCGCTGCTGGGCGCTTGCGCCAGCGTGCCACCCACGACGTCCGCGCATGCCGCGATCGATGTACCGGCCATCCAGCGGCCGCAGGGCGAGACGCCGCAGTGGTGGTTCCGCAGCGGCGCGGCACAGGCCGCGCAGGCTTCCGCCCAGGCGCATGTCGATGGCCAGCGGGCGAAGAATGTCATCGTGTTCCTGGGCGACGGCATGAGCATCCCCACGATCGCGGCCGCGCACGTCATGGCCGGCCAGCGCAAGGGCGTGGATGGCGAAAGCTATCGCCTCAGCTTCGAGAAGCTTCCGTTCAGCGCGCTGTCGCGCACCTACGAAACCGATCAGCAGACCCCCGATTCGGCCGGCACCATGACCGCGATCATGAGCGGCGTGAAGACACGCGCCGGTTTCATCGGGGTGTCGCAGGTGCCGACCCGGCAGGATTGCGCCGCCAGCCGCGGGCAGGAGCTGGTGAGCACGCTGGAACTGGCGGCCGCCGCGGGCATGAGCACCGGCGCGGTCACCACGGCGCGGATCACGCACGCCACGCCCGCAGCCACGTATGGCCACCTGCCCGAGCGCAACTGGGAAGTGGACGCGGCGATGCCGGCCGCGGCACGCGCCGAAGGCTGCGAGGATTTCGCGACGCAGTTGATCGACTTTCCCGCGACCAACGGACTCACCGTGGCGATGGGTGGCGGGCGGCGGAATTTCCTGCCCGCCGGCGTGGCCGATCCGGAGTATCCGAAGAAAACGGGCGCACGCAGTGATGGCCGCAACCTCATCCATGAATGGACGGCCAAACACCCCGACGGAAAGTACGTCTGGAACACCGCTCAGCTCGATGCGCTGGATCTGGCGCACACGCCGCGCCTGCTGGGCCTGTTCGAACCGTCGCACATGCAGTACGAACACGATCGCTCGAAGGGCTCCGGTGGCGAGCCCAGCCTGGCGCAGATGACGCGCAGCGCGATCACCGTGCTCAAGCAGAACCCGAACGGTTTCTTCCTGATGGTCGAGGGCGGTCGCATCGACCATGCCCTGCATGCGGGCAACGCGTACCGCGCGCTGGATGAGACGATCAGCCTGGCCGATGCAGTGCAGGCCGCGCTGGAGGCCACCGACCCGGCCAATACGCTGATCGTGGTGACCGCCGACCACAGCCACACGCTGACCTTCGCGGGCTACCCGCGCCGTGGCAACCCGATCCTGGGCAAGGTGCGCGGCACCACCGACAGCTACGACGAGGGAGGCACGGGGGCTCTGGCGCACGATGCGACCGGCTTGCCGTACACCACGCTGGGCTTCGCCAACGGCCCCGGCTACACCGGTGCCAGCGACGAGCAGCCCGAGGGGCCGAAACATTTCCCGCACCAGCCGAAACATTTCACGGCGATCAGCAAGGGGCGGCCCGACCTCACTCATGTCGACACCACCGACCCGGATTACATGCAGGAGGCCGTGGTGCCGCTGGGCGGCGAAACGCATGGCGGCGAGGATGTGGCGATCTTCGCCAGCGGTCCCGGCGCGGCGGCGTTCCACGGCGAGCTGGAGCAGAACGCGATCTTCCACATCATCGTGCAGCACGCACCGCGGATCCGCGCCGAGCTGTGCCGGCTGGGCAGTTGCAATGCCGACGGCGTGCCGGTGGATCGACCCACGCGCCAGGCCTGGCTGCAGCAGCTCGGCGCACCCGCCGCCACCCGGTGACAACGCCGGCGCCGCCGTTGCCGATCGCCGCGCAGGTGCGGGTGATCGCCCATCGCGGCGCCAGCGCGTGGCGGCCGGAACACACGCTGGCGTCGTATGCCAAGGCGATTGTCGACGGTGCCGATTTCATCGAGCCCGATCTGGTGATGACGCGCGACGGTGTGCCGGTGGCGCGCCACGGCAACGAGATCGGCAGCACCACCGACGTGGCCGATCACCGCGCGTTCGCCAGCCGCCGCACACGCAAGCGCATCGACGGCGACCTGGTCGAGGGCTGGTTCGTCGAGGATTTCACCCTGGCCGAGCTGAAACGGCTGCGCGCCCGCGAGCGGCTGCCACCGCTGCGCGGGTCGCGCTACGACGGCATGTTCGCGATTCCCACGCTGGAGGA
>DATJCF010000329.1:0-11646 GCA_035514935.1 Rhodanobacter sp.
CGGCGAAGGCGCTCGACGTGGTGTTCTGGCCAGCCAAGCCGAAGACGATCGGCATCATCAGCACCACCGCGATCGGCTCGATCCGTTTCACGAGCGTTTCAAGCAGCTGGTCGTCACGCGGCAGGCACAGGCCGAACAGGAAGGCGCCGAACACGGCATGCAATTCGATCCACTCCGCGATCGCCGCGCACGCCAGGATGCCGACCAGCAGCCAGGCAAACGTGCTGCTCGAAAGTTCGCCATCCCCGCTTCCTTCCCGCAGCAGCCGCGCATAGACCGGCTTCAGGACCAGGAACACCAGCACCGCCAGGCCTGCCGCACCGGCGGCGGTGAACAGCACCGAGCCGGCGGTGCCCTTGGCCAGCGCCAGCACCATGGCCAGGAAGATCCAGACGCAGCCATCGTCCAGCACGGCCGCGCTCAGCGCCAGTTGGCCCGGGGCCGATCGGGTCAGGCCGCGATCGCGCAGGATCCGCGCCAGAACCGGGAACGCCGTTACCGACATGGCAGCCGCGATGAACAGGGCGAATGGCCAGAAACCGACCCCCTCGGGCGCATAGTGCTCGAACAGGAATGGCGATACCGCCAGCCCCAGCAGCAGTGGCAGCATGATGCCGAGGCCGCCGACGTAGAAGGCCGACCGCACTTGCGACACCGTGCCTCGCGGCGCACGCAGCTCCAGCCCGATGACGAACATGAAAAGCGCCACGCCCACCGTGCCCAGGCTGGACAACGCCGGGAGCGACGCCTTCGCGAACAGCGTGGCATGCAGCTCCGGCAACCAGGCCCCGAACACGATCGGACCAAGGACCAGGCCGGCCGCCATCTCGCCGATGACCGGTGGCTGCCCCAGCCGCTTCAGCAAAAAGCCGCACAGCCGTGCCGCGACGAGGATGAGCACAACCTGGACCAGCAACAAGGTGGAGGCGTTCAAGTGTGTTCCCCTGGATCTGCGATGCGCCGGTAGGCGGCGAACGCCGATCTTACAAGCACTTCGCGACCTGCTGCTTCAGGTCCTCAGCGCCGCAACGAACGCGCGGCCGACAGGCGGCGTTGGCGCGCCGGTTCGCCCAGCAATCGCGGCGGCCAGGACGAGAACGGTTGCGGCACGATGCCCAGCATCGCGTAGCCGTCGTTCTTGCCCACGGAATCGGTGCGCAGCGAGCGGAAGTTGTCCAGCGAGAAGGGCTTGCCCGGCAGCCTTCCGCGTTCAGGCGTTCCGAGGGGATCGCCAGCGGCGGCGCCGATGGCATCGTGCTGGCCGTGTCGGTGACGCTCGCGGCGCTGGTCGTTGCCATCATCCCTGCCGATGGCGAAATGCTGGCGGGTGAGGTCGGACCGCGTGGCAGGGGCGCCGTGCGCTTTATGCCGTCGTTGCCCTAACGTAAGCTAACAAGCCGATATCGAAGGGCAAGGCTGGAGATCCCAATGGCGGCAAAACAGGCTCATCCGCTCATGCGGGGGCGCGCCGCAGGTTTGTCACCGGCGGCGACGCGCCTGCTCGAACAGGCCGCAGCCGCTATTGCACACAAGCAATCGGATGCCGCCGAAACAGCGCTTGTCGGCGTGCTCGCCCTGGTGCCCGGCAATGTAGAGGCTCAGCGTCTGCTAGGGCTGGTAGAGCAGTTGCGGGGCGACTACGGTGGGGCCGCGGCGATCCTGAGGCGAGCGCTCGCGTTGAGCCCGGACGACGCCCTGATTCACATGAACCTTGGTACATCGTTATATGCCGGCGGCGAGTTCGAGGAAGCCCTGGCGGCTCTGCAACGGGCCCGCGATCTTGCGACCGATTTCGCCCCGGCCTGGTTCAACCTCGGCAAGATGTTGAAAATGCAGGGCCGCCCAGCCGAGGCGATCACCGCGTTGCATCGCGCGCTGGATCTTGACCCGGATCATGTCGCGGCGCGAATCGTACTGGCCGAGGCGCAGACCAGCCTCGGTGCGGTCGCTCCGGCGGCCGCCAATTACCGGGGCGTGCTCCAGCTCCAGCCGGGCCATCCCGACGCGTGGACCGGCCTTTCCAATCTGAAAACGGAGCGTTTCGGTGAAGCCGACATCACTCGGTTGCGGCATGCCCTGCAGTTGACGCAGGCAACCCACGTGCGGATAGCGCTCGGGTTCGCTTTGGCCAAGGCACATGAGGACCGCGGTGAATACCATGAGGCATTCCGTGCGCTGGGCAAGGCGAATGCGCTGAAGCGTCGACAGCTGAATTGGAGTGCGTCGGCTGCACGCACCCAGGCCGATGCGATCCTCGCGGCGTTCGCTGCACCGCTGTCCGGTGCAGAGGACATGCAGCAAGGCGAGCAGGTGATCTTCCTGGTTTGCCTGCCGCGCTCGGGCTCCACTCTGACCGAGCAAATACTTGCCTCGCATCCTCAGATTGAGGGGGCAGCCGAGTTGCCGGATCTGCAGCAGGTCCTCGATGAGGAGTCGGCGCGCCGAAAATGCCCGTTCCCGCTATGGGCAAATGCAGCGGCGCCGGAGGATTGGGCGCGACTGGGACGCGATTATCTGGCGCGCACCGAACACTGGCGCAGGAACAAGCCGAGGTTCACCGACAAGAACCTGCTGAATTGGCGCCTGGTTGGCGCAGCCATGGCGATGCTGCCTGGCGCACGGGTGGTGAATTGCCGGCGGGATGCATTGGAGAATTGTTTCGGGTGCTATCGCCAGCTGTTCGCCAGTGGCAGCGAGTTCAGCTACGACCTCGACGACATGGCCAGCTACTGGCACGACTATGATCGGCTCAGCCGGCACTGGCAACGACTGTTCCCTCAGAGCTTCTTCGAGCACGTATATGAATCGCTGCAGGCCGATCCGGAGGCCCAGGTACGCCGACTGCTGGCATTCTGCGGGCTCGAATACGATCCAGCCTGCCTGGAGTTTCATCGTACGCAGCGTGCCGTGAATACCGCCAGCGCATCCCAGGTGCGCCAGCCCTTGCGCCAGGACACGGCGCGCAGTGCGCTGTACGGGAATGACCTCGAGCGATTGCGCGCATTGCTGGGCATGGCTTGACGCAATTCATCCTTTGCGGCGCAGGGCGCGCGCGGCGGCGAGGCGCCGTTGCCGCGGGGGTTCGTGAAGCAGCTGTGGCAGCCACGGCGTGAAGGCTTGCGGCGTGATGCCCAGCTGTATGTAGCCGTCATGCTTTCCGACCGAATCCGTGCGCAGCGAGCGGAAGTTGTCCAGCGAGAACGGTTTGCCTGGCAGCAATTCGGCCAGTTGCGCCTGCAACCGGCCGAGGCCGTCGGGCAACTCCAGGATCGGCGTGCGGCGTCCGCTGGCGGTGCGAATCAGTCGCACGATCTCGCCCAGTGAAAACACATCCGGGCCGTAAAGCTCGAAGCAGCGCTGGCGACCGAGCGCCGGGTTGTCGACGCAGCGGGCGATCGCCGCGGCCACATCGCCCACCCAGGTCGGCGCCAATCGCGCCTGGGCGCGCGCCAACGGCAACACGGGCAGCTGGCGCAGCAGGCGGCCGAACCGGTTCATCAGCCTATCGCCTTCACCGAACATCACACTGGGCTGGTACAAGGTCCAGTCCAGGCCGGACTGGCGCACGCGCGCCTCCGTCTGGCCGCGCGATTTCAGGTACAGCGACAGGCCCTGGCCGGCCTTCAGCGCGCTCATCTGGTGCAATCGTGTCACCCCATTGGCACGGCAGGCCTCGATCAACTTTTCCACCAGTTCCACATGCACGTGCTCGAAGCTGTGGATGCCGCGCGGGTTGAGGATGCCGACCAGGTTGATCACGGCATCGGCCCCGGCCAGTTCGCGCTGCAGGACGGCCGGATCGTGCGCGTCGGCGCTGCGTACCTGCACCCCGGGCAGCACGCCAAGTTCACGATGCTGCTCGCGGTTGCGGCTCAGCACCACGACACGATGGCCGTCGGCGGCCAGTCGCGGCACCAAATGACGGCCGACGAAACCGGTGCCGCCGAGCACGACGAGCTCGCGATGCTGCTCGCGGTTGCGGCTCAGCACCACGACGCGATGGCCGTCGGCGGCCAGTCGCGGCACCAGGTGACGGCCGACGAAACCGGTGCCGCCGAGCACGACGAGTTGTTGGGCGGGCACGCTCAACGCTCGTCGGCCGAGGTGGCGACCGGCGTGGCGGAGGTTGCCGCCGCCGGGGCCGCGCTGGACGGGCAGTTGATGGTCTTGCGTGCGGCGTTCGCCGCGACCGTCGCATACGGCTGGCCGATGGTGCTGAGGCGGGTCGTCAGCGGAACCACCGTGCCGTTGAGGCGCCAGTCGTAGATCACGCTGAACGCCATCACGCGGGCCACATATTCGCGCGTTTCCTTGAACGGAATGCTGGCGATGAAGACGTCCGGCGCCAGCGTGCCGCGCGCGGCCAGCCACTGGTCGACGCGGTTGGGGCCGGCGTTGTACGCGGCGCTGGCCAGCCATGGCGAGCCGTCGAAACGCGACGCCATGTGGGCGAGATAACGCGTGCCCAGCGCGATGTTGGTGACCGGGTCGTAGAGGGTGTCGCCGCCGCCCCAGGCCATGCCGTTGCGCCGTGCCACCAGTGCGCCGGTGCTGGGCAGCAACTGCATCAGGCCGCGGGCGTCGGCACCGGAGCGGGCGTCGCTCATCCAGGCACTTTCCGCGCGCAGGATGCCGTAGGCCCACGCCGGATCGATCCCGGCCGCTTCGGCCTGGGGCACCAGGCCATCCTGGCTGGCCAGCGGGAAACGCAGGTCGTACAGGCGCAACGCCTCGCCACTGCTGAAGGCGAACACGGCGCGGTCGTACCAGCCGCGCTGGTTGGCGAGTGCGGCGGCGACCCGCACGGTGGCCTGATCGGCGCCTTGCAAGGCGCGGTTCCATTCGCGCCGCGCCGGTTTCGGCAGGTCGACCGCGAACAGCTCCAGCGCGCGTTGCAACCCGGGCAGCGCCAGCAGCGAGGCCTGCTGCGCGGGATCGTCCGCCAGCGTCAGCGGGCAGATGGCGTACGGCTGGCCCAGCTCGTCGGCGGCCAGGAAACCGAAGAAGGTCGCTTCGTCCGCCAGTGTCTTGAACTGATTTTTCGCCTCGACCGCATGGCCTTGTGCGGCCAGTGCGCGGCCATGGAAATAGCGCCATTCGCCGTCCTGACGCAGCGTCGCCGGCATCGCCTCGATCGCAGCGATCACGGCCGGCCAGTTCTGTCGCGCCAGGGCGACGCGGGCGCGCCACTCGAAGGTGGCATCGGTTTGCGCAGCGGGCGGCAGAGCGATCAGCCGTGCCAGCGCGCGGTCGTCGAAATCGGTGGCGTGGAACAGGGCCAGCGTGGCGAGGATGTGGTTGCGTTGCGCCTCGCTGAACGGGAAGCGGCCCTGCAGCGTCTGCCAGCCCGCGTCGGCGCTGGTGGACTGGCGTCGCGCCAGCCGCGTCAGGGCCAGCGTCGCCGCACGGGTGTTGCGTGCGTCGGTGGTCCAGCTGGATGCGGCTGCCACGGCGGCGGCCGGGTCGCGCCAGGCCTGCGCCAGGTGCAGCGCGGTGGGCTGATCGGTGGCAGGCAGCCAGGGCGCCAGACTGGCGACGGTGCCGGCCTTGCCGGCTTCGGCGGCGCGATCGATCCGGTCCCACAAGCGCGTGGTGGTCAGCAGGCCCTGGTCGTGCGCGGCGCTCAGCACCGGGTCGCAGGCACCGGGCAGGTCGGGCTTGGCCCACAACGCGGCCAGGTCACGCTGGAAATCGAGCGTGCCGCCGCCGGCCAGGCTGGCCTGCAGCGCGTTGCAGGTCAGCGCATCGCCCAGGCCGGGCTGGTACAGCGCGGTGAAGCCGGTCCAGTCCTTGCGCCGCGCCAGCTCGCGCAGGAAATCGCGGCGCAGGTCGGCAGCGGGGATGAGTTCGGGGTAGCCCGCCAGGTAATCCTCGACCTGGGCACGGTCGATCAGGCGGATGTCGTGCTCCAGCGCCGCGGCCGGCAAGTACGGATACAGCGGGTAGTCGTGCAGGCCGGCCGCCAGCGTCCGCCAGCTGGGATCGCCCTGGTTGGCGGCGGCGTAGGCCTGCTTGAACGCGATGCGCTGCGCATCGATGGATGCCGCGGCCTGCGCCTGCGGCACGGCCAGCAGCGCGCCGGCTGCCGCCAGCAACCCGCAGATAACGCGCCGTGGCGCTGCACTCAAAAACATGGAAGCTCCTCTTTGGCCGATCCCCAGTGTAGTGGATGCGTCCCGTACCGCCGCCGTGAAGGCCGCGGCGCTGGCGCTGCTAAACTGGCGCGCTCCCGCGCTTCAACCCACCAAGGACCGGCATGCCGTCCCCATCGTTGCCCCGCTACCGCCCGCAGGTGTTCGTCTGGCTGGGTTTGCTGCTTGCCGCCTTGGCGGTTGCATCGGGCTGGTGGGTCGAGGGGCGGCCGGTGGTGCTGCCGGATGCGCCGTCGACGCGGATTTCCTGCGTGTCCTACGCGCCGTTCCGCGAAGCGGGGGAAACCCCGCTCGATCCCCACGCCTTCATCAGTCCGCAGCGGATCGATGCCGATCTGCAGGTGTTGTCGCAACGCTTCGACTGCGTGCGTACCTACTCGCAGGGACAGGGCCTGAGCGCGGTGCCGCGGATCGCCGCACGCCACGGCATGAAAGTGCTGATGGGCATCTGGCTGGGTGCCGATCCGAAGGCCAATGCGGAACAGGTACGCCTGGGCATCGCTGCGGCCAAAGAAACGCCGCAGGCCTTGCGGGGTGTGGTCGTGGGCAATGAAGTCCTGCTGCGCGGCGAACTGTCGGCGACGGCGCTGGCCGGCTACGTGCGTCAGGTGCGCGATGCGGTGGACGCACCGGTGACCTACGCCGACGTGTGGGAATTCTGGCTGCGCTACCCGCAACTGGCCGCGTCGGTGGATTACATCACCATCCACATCCTGCCGTACTGGGAAGACAAGCCGGTGGCGCCGGATCGCGCGGTGCAACATGTGGCCGAGGTCTATGCCCGGGTGCAGCAGGCGTTTCCCGGGCGGCGCGTGATGATCGGCGAAACCGGCTGGCCCAGCGCGGGCCGGCCGCGCCAGCGGGCCGCCGCCAGCGTGATCAACGAGGCGCGTTATCTGCGCGAATTCCTGCGCTACGCGGCGAAGGTGAACCTGCCGTACAACGTGATCGAGGCGTTCGATCAACCGTGGAAGCGGGCGCAGGAAGGCACCGTCGGCGGTTACTGGGGCATCTTCGACGCGCAGGCGAAAGCCAAATTCCCGATGCAGGGACCGGTGGTGGAAGAGCCGCGCTGGTGGATCGGTGAAGCTGCCGCGGGCGCCGGCGCGCTGCTGTTCGTGCTGGTCGGTGGCTGGCGGCGGCGTTGGCGCGGGCGACTGGCTCTGATGCTGGCCGGCTGGGCCAGTGGCGGGGCGCTGGCGTGGCAGGCGCGGCAGATGGCCTACGCCTGCCGCGACGCCTGGGAATGGAGCATCTCGACCATCGCCTGCCTTTGCGCGCTGGGTACCGCGCTGTGGCTGGCGCGCTGGATCGCGGCGCGGCTGGATGGCGAGCAGCGCGCGGAACTGCCGATGCTGCCGGTGCGCTTCGGCTGGCTGTTCGTACTGGCTTTTTACGGCTTGCTGCTGGTGTTCGACGGCCGCTATCGCGATTTCCCGCTGGGGCTGTTCGCGCTGCCTTGCGTGGGTTTTGCGCTGGCCGCGTGGCTGAGTCCGCGCGCGACGTCGGCGCCGTTGCTGGAGGCGCGATTCCTGGCCGTCGCCTTGCTGCCGCTGGGCACTATCGTGCTGGTGCAGGAGCGCGGCCTGAATCCCGCCAGCTGGTTATGGCTGGGGCTGAACCTGCTCCTGGCCGTGCCGGTGTTGCTCAGCTGGTGGCGCGCTGCGCGGTGGCGTGGCCTGCCAGCGCAGCAGGCGTAGGCAGCCGATCAGCAGGGCCAGCGCGCCCGCTTCAAAGCAATAGAGCTCAAGCGCAAACACGCCCAGCGCGGCGGCCAGCCACGCCAGCCATGCACTTCGGCGCAACAGCGCCGCGGCGGCGGCGATCAGTGCAGCGATGGCGTAGATGTCGTGCAGGAAACCCAGCACCAGCCATTGCCGCACGGTGCACCACCACGGGCTGTCGGCGGCGCCGCACAGCTGGCCCATCGCACTGTTTTCGATCAGGCCGTAGCGCAGCACCGCGGCGCCCACGCCCACCAGCGCCAGCAGCAGCCAGGGCAGGGCGGTTCGCCACCGTCGTCCGGCGGTGGCCGTCATTCGCGGTGACCGTTGGCGACGCTGCCGACGTTGGCCGGCAAGCGGATTTCCGCCGCCAGCGGCAGGTGATCCGAAAACGCCTGTGGCAGCGCCCAGACCTTGTCCAGCACGATGCCGGGCGAGGTGAGGATGTGATCCAGCGCCCGTCGCGGTTTCCAGCTGGGGAACGTGGGCGTGGCCTGCGCGGGCGGCTGCAGGCTGCATTTGGCGAACAGCCGGGCCATCTCGGTGCTGCCGGGCTCGGTGTTGAGGTCGCCCATCAGCACCGCGTGCGGAAAATCCTGCAGCAGCTCGGCGATGAAGCCCAGTTGCTGCGCGCGGGCCGCGGCGCTGAGCGACAGGTGCGCGATCATTACCGCCAGCGCATTGGGGCCTTCACCGAATTGCGCCAGCAGCGCACCGCGGCCGGGGATGCGGCTGGGCAACGGGTAATCCAGCACGGCATGCGGCTCCATCCGGCTGATCAGGCCATTGGCCGAATGCGCCAGCCGCGCCATCGGCCGGTTGGGCTGGTGGCTCCAGAACGGCATGCCGGCGGTTTCCGCCAGGTAGCGCGTCTGGTTGAGGAAACCCGAACGCAGGCTGCCGGCGTCGGCTTCCTGCAGGCCGATCACGTCGAACTGCGGCAACACCTCGGCCAGCCGGTCCAGGTTGTCCATCTTGCTGCGCCCGGGCAGCACCGCGCTGAGGCTGCGGGTGACGTACTCGCGATACCGCTGCACGCTGCCGCCAGCCAGGATGTTGCAACTGAGCAGGCGCAAGCGGCGTTCATTGCCGCTGGCGGGGCTGCTGCTGGTGGGTACGGCGCGGTTCATCGCATCACATCGTGGGAAAGGAGGCAGTCGGCGGGCCGATGCAGCGCCAAGCATGGATCAGCAAACGTGAACGCGTATGCGCTGGCCGGTGCCGGGCCTACTTCTTGGCGGCCAGCGCGCGCTTGGCCAGCCACAGCGCCACATCGGCCATTTCTTCCTGCGTCTTCACGCCGGTGATGCGGTATTTGCCGTCGACCACGATGGTGGGCGTGCTGTCGACCTGCCACTGGCGGATCAGGTCCAGGTCGCTTTTCATCGCGGCCGTGGCTGCGTCGGAGTTGGCGATGCGCAGGAATTCCGCACGATCCACGCCCTGGCGCGCGTAGAAATCAGCCAGATCGTCCAGCGAGTTGATCGGGTAGTTCTGCTTGAACTTGGCGTCGAACAAGGCCAGGTGCGTGCGCTCGACCACGCCCAGCTGCTTGGCGGCGTAGTAGGCGCGCGCATACGGCAACCATTCCGCACTGAACGGCGCGGGCAGCAGCTTGAATGTCACGCCGGCGGGCAATTCCTTGCGCAGCTTGTCGGCCATGGGCGCGAAGTGGGCGCAGTGCACGCAGCCGTAGGAGAAGATCTCCACCACCTCGACCTTGCCCTCATCGCTGAGCCGCTGGTTCGGCGCGGGCAACGTGACGTATTCCGAGCCCTCGGTATAAGGCGCGGGCGTGGCCGGGCCGGGCTGCGCGGTGCAGGCGGCGGTAAGCATGAGGCCGGCGGCCAGGGTCAACACGCGCAAGCGGGAAAATGTCTTCATGTGACCTCTCGATATGGGTGGCTTCGCGACCCGCCTCAAGTGCCGGGCGCGACTTACTTGCCGGCGGCTTCCTTTGCCACCAGCCAGCGGGTCAGCTCAACCGTCTGCGCATAGCCGCCGGCGCTGCCAACGGTGTAGCGGTACTTGCCATTGACCACCATGCTGGGCGTCTGTTCAATGCCCAGCGCTTTCACGCGCTCATCGGCGCGCTTCATTTTCAGGTTGGTGGCGAACGAGGCGGCCACCGCCTCGAATTCCTTCGGGTCGACGCCGAACGGTGCGTAGACCTGGGCCGCATCGGCGATCGTGGGCAGCGCGCTGGCGGGCTTGAGGCCGGTGCCGGCGGGGTTCATCGCGCTCAGCGCGCGGGTCTTCCACACCGCGTCGTACATGGCGTCGTTGCCCTTTTCGGCCACGCCCAGCGCCTGCGCGGTGAAGTACGCGCGCTGCAGCATCACCCAGTTTTCCGGCGGGTTGAACGAGGCCGGCAGGTAGGTCATCACCGCATTGGCGGGCAGGCTGGCGGCGATCTGGTCGGCGGTGGCATGGAATGCGTTGCAGGCGGGGCAGCCGTAGGAAAACACCTCGGTGACCTCGACCTTGCCCGGCTGGCTGGTGGGCTGCGCCGGTTCGATCAGGAAGTAGTTCTTGCCTTCGACCCACTTGCCGTCGTCAACGAACGGCGTGGCACTGCTGGCGACCGTGACGGCTGGCGCCGTTTCGACGGCGCTTTCCGGTGCTGGCGCGGTGCTGGCCATGGCCGGGGCCATGATGGTGGTGGCGGTCGCCGCCGGCGCTGGCGCCACACTGGCCGGTGCCGCCGGAGCAGGGGCGGTGGCCACTGCCGCGGGGGCGGCGGTCGGTGCGCTGGTGGTGTCGCTGGAATTGCTGCAGGCCGCGAGGGCAAACAGGGCGGCGCAGAGAAGCGGCAGACGTTTCAACATGGATCACCTCGACGGGTGTGGCGCAGCGGGAGCAAGCGCCAGAGTGGGGCCCAAACCGAAAGCGCCGGCACAGGGCCGGCGCACGGGGAATCAGGGTTGGGTGGTGGTCGATTCGGCGTCGGCGCTGTGCAGCCCTTCGATGTAGCTGGCCAGGGCGGCGATGTCCTTGCTGTCGAGCTTGGTGGCGATCGACGGCATGATCTTGGCGTGGGTGTCGTCGCCCCAGGTGGTGCCGTCGTGCCAGGCTTTCAGCGTGGCTTCCACATACTGCGCATGCTGGCCGGCCAGGTGCGGGTACATCGCGCCGGGGTTGCCGCTGCCGTCGATGGAATGGCAGGCCATGCAGGCCGGGATGTCGCGGCTGGAATCGCCCTGGCGGTACAGCTTCTCGCCCTGTTCGACCAGCGCCTGATCGGCTACGCCGGGCAGCGCCTTCTTGGTGGAGAAGTAGGCGCCGAGGTCATGCATGTCCTGCTCGGAGAGCGGCGCGGCCATGCCCATCATGATCGGGTTCTGGCGCTTGCCCGACTTGAAGTCGGTCAGCTGGCGCACGATGTACTGCTCGCTCTGGCCGGCCAGCTTCGGGTACTGCGCATCGGCGGAGTTGCCATCCATGCCATGGCAGGCGCCGCATACGGCGGCCTTGGCCTGGCCGGCGGTGGCGTCGCCCGGCTTGACGGCGGCGGGCGCGGCAGCCACGGCAGGCGCAGCAGCAGCGGCCGGTTGGGCAGCCGTGGAGGCGGCAGCCGGCTGGGTATCCTGCGCCACGGCCGTGCCGGACAGCACCAAGGCAAGGGCTATGGCGGCCCCGAGAACAGCTGGCCGAAAACCGGCGGACCGAAAACTCATACAATTGACTCCCGAGAGACTGCAGACACTGCCGTTGATTGCGCCCATGGGCCCGCGATCGGCAGAAACCGCAGAATTATCCCTGTGCCACCG
>DATJCF010000330.1:0-3408 GCA_035514935.1 Rhodanobacter sp.
CGATGGCTTCGGTGGTGCGTTCGATGCCGGTGGTGCTGGTGCCGATGACGACGCCAACGCGGTGCTCGCCATGACGGCGGATGGCCGCGCGGATGTCGCTCTCGATCTCCAGCGCCGCGGCCAGCAACAGGCGGTTGGCGCGGTTGTCCCGCGTTGCCGTCAGCGCCGGTGGCATCGGCGGCAGTTCGTGGTTGACCGCACCCAGTGGCAGCGAGCGTCCCGGCGCCCAGCCGGCTTCGGTGCGGATGCCGTTGGCGTCGCCGGCGAACAGAGCGGCGGCAACCTCCTGCTTGCCGTAGCCGAGGCTGCAGATCACGCCAAGCGCATTGAGGTAAGCCGTCACGGGACGGGTGGCTTGCGAGCGGCCACGTTGACCAGGGTTTCCTCGCGCTTGCCCGGCGGTGGCGGCTGCTTCAGGTGCCAGCGTTCGAGCAGGCCGAAGTCGCGCGCGCGGCTCCACCACAGATAGGGCAGCGACACCTGCGATGGCCCGAACGCGAAGCCCTGCTCGCGCAGCATCTGCAAATAGCCGTCCGCACTCTTCTGCACGTGCATCGGATGGCGGAAGAACCAGCGGATCACCCAGGTGTCGATATAGGCCTTGGTCGACTCGGCAAACAGCAGCACGCCGCCGGGTTTCAGCACGCGCCAGAATTCGGCCAGCGCGCGTTCCTGCTCCACCAGGTGATGGAAGGTCTGGTGGCAGAACACGATGTCGACGCTGGCGTCGGGCAGGTCGATCTGCGCGCAGTCGCCGGCGATCAGTTCGGCGGGGATCTGTTCCTTTTCCGCTTCGGCGCGCGACAGCGCAATGCTGTGCGGATCGGCATCCAGCCCGATCAGCCGCTGCGGCTGGAAAGCGTCCTGCAGCAGTCGGAATGATTTGCCCTGTCCGCAACCCACGTCCAGCAGCACACCATCTTGCGGCGCCGGTTCACCGCACAGTTTCTTCAGGTCGTTGATGGCCACGCGAAGCACGTGGTGCTGCCAGGTGAAGGTGCTCAGGAAGCGGAAACCGATCCGGGTTTCCTCGACATAGGTGGAGCTGGCGTAATTCATGGCGGGCGTCACGCGAGGTTTGATGAAGGGGATGGCAAGTGGCGCTCGACCGCGTCGATCATCACCTGGGGCGAAACCAGCTGCATCACGCCGTCGGCGCTGACCGCGATCTGCACCGTGCTGGCGCGGGTCAGCCGCTCGCCGGTTTGCGCGTCGCTGATCAGGTAGTTGATCTTCAGCCGGTTCTGCCATTCGGCGAGATCCGCGCGCACGCGCAGCCGCTGGCCGAAGCGCGCGCCCTGCACGTAGCGCAGCTGCAGGTCGATGATCGGCCAGGCATAGCCGGACGCCTGCATGTCGAGGTAGTTGTGGCCGATCATGTCGAGCAGCGCGCAACGCGCGATCTCCAGGTACTTCACGTAATGGCCGTGCCAGACCACGCTCATCGAATCGACGTCGAAGAACGGCACGACAATCTCCGTATCAAGGTGCAGCACGCCGCGGGTGCGCATCGTTTTCTCCAGTGGCGGGTAGTGGCGCGTCAACGTGCCAGTAGGGGTGGAAATTGAACCATTGCCGCGGCGCCAGCAGGCATTTCCGCGCCAGGTAATCGGCATAGCGCTGCGCCCAGCCCTTGATCAGTGCCTCGCGCTGGCGGCGATCCCAGGCCGGTGCGTCGATGAACGATTCGAGATGGATCTGGTAGCGGCCGTCGATCTTCAGGCAGCACATCAGGTTCACCGGGCAACGCAGCAGTCCGGCCAGCATCCACGGACCTTGCGGAAACGGCGCCGGGTGACCGAGGAAATCCACCACCACCCGGCGGCCGTCCTGCAATGGCACGCGGTCGCCGGCGATCGCCAGCCATTCGCCGCGGTCCAGCCGTTGCGACAGGTCGAGCATCAGCGCGGCATCCATCTCGCTGACCTGCATCAGGTGCAACTGGTGGTCGCCGGCGGCGCTCTGCAGGCGGTTGAAGTGGGCCACGTTGGCGGTGTGCACCAATACGTTCAGCGGTACCTGCTCGCCCAGTTCCGCCAGCGCGCGGCATACCTCCAGATTGCCCAGATGGGTACCGACCAGGATCTCGCCGCGGCCGCCATGGCGGTTTTTCATCAGCCGCTCGCGCACGCCATCGGGATCGTGCAGCGTCACCTGGCTGAGTTTCAGCTTGCCGTGCCAGGCATCGAGCCGATCGAGCAGGCTTTCGCCGAAAGCCATGAACTGGCCGAACACGCTGCGCAGGGTGGGACGCAGGTCGCTGCGTCCGCTCCATTGGGCGAGGTAATCCTGGTACTGGCGCACGTTGTGCCGGGCGCGGCGCCCGAACATGAAGAAATACAGCACGATGCCATACAGCACCGGCGTCATCGGGCGCCGCCCCAGCAGGCGCAGGCCGAGCGCGGTGAGCTTCATCAGCCAGAAGCTTCCGCGCTCCCGCTGCGCGGCCCAGTGCTGCTTGTCGTTGCCGCAATCAGCCATGGGCGAGCGTCACTCGCAGGCGTCCGGACGAGCAATGCTGGCCCGCCAGGCGGTAGGCGAAGTGCAGCTTTCCGAGCGGCTCGCCGGGTTCGTCCTCGTAATGCAGGTCGAGTTGCAGCAGGTCGCCGGGACGCAAGAGTCGTTGGAATTTCAGCGCTTCCATTTCGCGGCAGTGGTTCGAGGTGCCAAGGCGCGGTGCGGCCAGCGCCAGCGCCCATGCCACCTGCACCACGCCCGGCAAGACCGGTGCCTTGCGGAAGTGGTCGTCGAAGTGGATCAGGTCCGACGGCAGCACCAGATCCAGTTTCCAGCGCCCCGCATCTTCCTTTTCGGCGATGGGTATCACCTGGCGCGGACGTGGGGTCGCCAGCAGGTGTTCGATGGTGGCGTGGTCGGTGGCGGGTGGCGGCGTGTCGAGCAGGCGCCAGTTGCTCGGTACTGTCAGATCGCGCGTGGCGAGCTGCGATTGCAATGTGTCCAGCAGCGACTGGCGCCCTTCGCGGTGGAACTCGGCCTGGCCCTGGCGGTTCAGCAACAGCAACGCGCCCGTGCTGCCGGCCCACGCGCCCTCCAGCCAGGGATGGTCGGCAAGTGCCTTGGCCGCGGGCGCCAGCGGACTCATGCAAAGCTCCGGCGCAATCGCTGGCGAAACACCCATTCGCCGCCGAACAGAATGCCCACCAGCGCGTAGGAAATCATGCCGTTGTAGAGCATCCACCACGACAGCGGCGCCCACAGCGTCAGTGCGGCCGACATGCTGCCGTTGAACGCGAAAAAGCCTACCCACACCCAGGTCACCACGCGGGTGTAACGCACGGCGGCCGGCGGCAGGTTGGGCTCGCGAAGACGCGCGAAGCGCTCGACGAAGGGCGGGCCGTAGATCAGGCTCCAGCCGAACGCGGCGAGCAGGAACAGGTTGATCAGCAC
>DATJCF010000331.1:0-9318 GCA_035514935.1 Rhodanobacter sp.
GGCTAGATTGTTCGACGGGAATCGCCGCGCGGCGCGGGTGATGGAACCGGCATGAACGAACAACTGCTTTTCAACGTGGTGGATCTGGCCGGCACGTTCGCCTTCGCGATCAGCGGCGCCACCGCGGCGCGACGCTGCCAGCTCGACCTGTTCGGCATCCTCGCCATCGCCTACATCACCGCCTGCGGTGGCGGCATTGCGCGCGACGTGATGATCGGCGCGATCCCGCCGGCCGGCCTGTCCGACTGGCGCTACCTGCTCACCGCGGTGATCGCCGCGCTGTTCACCATCGCCGCGTATCCGTGGGTGGAACGGCTGACTTACCCCGTGCGCCTGTTCGATGCGATGGGCCTGGGCCTGTTTGCGGTGTACGGCGCGCACAAGGCGCTGCTGTTCGGCCACAACGCGGAGGTGGCGGTGCTGCTGGGCATGGTTACCGCGATCGGTGGAGGCATGGCGCGCGATGTGCTGCTGACCCGCGTGTCGATCGTGTTGCAGAAGGAGATCTACGCACTGGCGGCGCTGGCCGGCGCCGCCATGACGGTCATCGGCGAGCGCCTGGGCTGGCCGCCGGTGTGGGCGACGTGGTTGCCGATCCTGTTCTGTTTTTCGCTGCGCTTCCTGTCCCTGCACCGCCACTGGAACCTGCCGCGGTTCGGACGCGATCCGGACGCCTGACGATACCTCAGAGCTTGTCGGGGCCCTGGCGCAGCCAGCGGTCGATCATCGGCCGTTCGTAGCGCAGCGAGTCGTTGTCGCTGATGCCGGCGTGGTCCATGAAGGACATGTCGCGCAGGATGCGGCTGCCCTGGCGCAGCACCTTGCCGTCGGCGCCATACAGCGTGAAATCCAGGTTGATCCGCGGCGGATAGCGGTTCTTGATGATGCGGACGGTGCTCAGGTGCGGCCCGTGCCAGGGCTCGTATTCGCCAGCCAGGTCCACGTCCGTCACCGTGATGTCCAGCCGCTGGCCCGGCGCCAGAATGCGCGACGCGCGTTGGGCGATGTAATCCTTGAGTGGGTTCAGATAACCATTGGCATCGATCGGATGCGCGAACGCGCTGCGCTTCGTCTCGGTGAACAGCTTCGGGTCGGTGTAGTGGACGGTGACGTTGGTCGGTGGCGGCGGTGGCGGCGCCGCACGCACGCTGGCGCAGGCAAGCGCCAGCACGGCCAGGCAACCGAGCAGTGGCGTGGAGGAAAGTTTCATCGCAAGTCTCCCGGAGCGGGTCAGGACAGCGTCAGCATCCGGCGGGGGAACGCCCTGCTGGGCCGCCGGTTCCGGCCCAGTATACGTCCGCGATTCCACGCGTTCGGTGAACCGCAGCCATCGCGGGACCGGACCCGCCACAGGTTTGCGGAAACCTTGCCGCAGCTTGCACGCGCGGGAGTCCATATTCACCGGCGATCCGGTTGCCGACCCGCGCGTCGACCCCATCGGACCACCCCGCCGGGCGCACCGGCACCACGACCGAGAGGATTCCACCATGCAGAAGTCGCCATGCACCTTGCTGCCACTTGCCGTGGCCGCCATGCTCGCTTTCTCCACCGCCGCCATCGCCAGGGACGTTTCCCTGAGCGGCGACTTCGCCGGTGAGCACGGCGCCGCCAACCAGCCCTCGGGGCATGTGGCGGCTACCCTCGACACCACCACGCACCAGCTCAAATACACCATCGATTACAAGGGCCTCAGCGGCCCCGTCACCATCGCGCACTTCCATGGGCCAGCCAAACCGGGTGTGGAAGCCGGCGTGATGAAACTCATCCCCGGCCCGTACAAGACCGGCATGAGCCATACGGTGACCATCGACGCCGCAACCCAGTCGGCCATGCTCGACGGCGCGACCTATGTGAACCTGCACACCAAGGCACATCCGAAGGGCGAGGCGCGCGCACAGATGAAGGTCGACGAATCAGCGGGGATGTAGCGCACCACGGCGGATCGACACGCCGCGAGCATCCCGTATGTGGCAACGGGGCGAGTCGCTTGCCGATTCGCCCCGCTTCACCGATCGCCGCGCGACTGATGGACCAGGATGCGGAAGTAAATCAGGTACAGCGCCGTCGCGCCCAGTGGCAACGCATACCAGGCGTACGACTTCGCCTCCGCGCCGTGCCAGTGCAGAAACAGCACGATCACCGCGCTCAACGCACACGTGCCGGGCAGCACAAACAACGACAGGTCCAGCAGCCTTGTCTGCGCCCGTCGAAAATGGCCGCCATTGACCAGGCCGCCAGCGGAAAAAGCCACCAGCATGAACAGGTAAACGGCCAGCATCAGCTGCCCGAACGTACCCAGCAAAGTCCATCCGATCGACATCGCCACTCTCCTGACCTGGTACCAACGCCCGACTGGCGAGCCGGACCGTTCTTCATGCTTGCGCTGCCCGCCCGATCAGACCGGTGCGGCACTTTCCGCCCGGTTGCGGCCGTGCTGCTTGGCGGTATACAGCGCTGCATCGGCACGATGGAACAGGCTCTCGGCCGTATCGGCCGGCGTGACGCTGGCCACGCCGCAACTGATGGTGATGGGCAGGTCGTCGATCAGCGGCGCGCGTGCCACGTGCGCGCACAGCGCGTGGGCCTTGCGCAGCGCGTCGTCGAGCCCCGCCTCGGGCAGCACGATCACGAACTCCTCGCCACCCCAACGGCCCAGCGTGTCGCCATCGCGCAACGCCTGCCGCGCGCGCAGCGCCAGCGCCTTCAGTGCCCGATCGGCCACCGGATGGCCGAAGCGGTCATTCACGTCCTTGAAGTGGTCGATGTCGATCATGATCAGCGCGAAACCGCGGCCGTAGCGCTCGAACCGGGTGAGTTCGTAGCCGACCACCTGCGAGATCCGGCGCCGGTTGGGCAACCGGGTCAGCTCGTCGGTGTGCGACAGCGCCGCCAGTTCATCCATCGTCAACTGCGCCACCTGCAGGCGCTGCTGGTAGCTGGAGAAGAAATACAGCGCCGCCACCAGCACGGCCGAAACCATGTGCAGCTGGACGGTGAAGTTGGCGAACCGCGGCGACGGTGACTGCAGCAGGTAAGGCAGGCTGATCACCAGGAACAGCGCCATGATCCCCAGCGAGATGCGCAGGCTGGATTTGTGCCCGGCCACGATGAAGGCAAACACATAGATCACCGGAATCCACAGGTACAGCGGCTCAAGGTCAATGCGGCCGCCGTAGGAGGGGAAGTACAGCCGCAGCACCATGCAGGCCGCGCAGACACCTGCGGCAAACAGCAGGCACATCATCTCGACCACCCGCTCGGGCAGCATCCGCCAGCTGACCACCGCAAACATCAACGGGTGAAAGACGAGGTTCGCGACAAACACGTCGCGCAGGGCCGGTGAGGAGATGCCGCCCAACGCCATCAGCGTCCAGGCCAGCACCGTGCTGATCCAGGCCACGCTGAAAATCGCCAGCATCACGACGCGCTTGCGCTCCCGGCCGGCGTAAGGCTCCGGCCGGTGCTCGCCGTTCGGTGACGGCGCGGCAGCGTCGACATTATTCAGTGGCATCGGGATACGTTCGTACGGCATGCGGAAGGGCCATGCATCGTCGATCGCCGACAGTCGCAGGGGGCAGGCAAGTGCGGCGCGACTTCGGTCATCCTGATGTCCCCTGTTGCCAAGTCGATGGCGACGCAGCCCGATGGCGACGACAGCCACTGGCGAAGCATGCCTTCCGGCCGCGAAAAAAAACAGCTTGCGCGCGGCGCATCCATGCCTGGCGCGCGGCGGAACGGTGCAGCGTGGGCCTCCGCCACATTGACCGCGCAAGGCAAAAAGTCAGGGCGCGCGTGGGTCCAGCGCGGTCGGCGTGGTGTTCACCAGCGGCACGAAGTTGTCGTCCGGGGTCACCTCGCGCTTGCGGCGGGTGAAGCGGTACAGCGCATAGGCGGCCAGCGCGCCGTCGAGTACCGCGAACCACACGAACAGCAGCTCCGGCCGCAGCAGATACATCAGCGCGCCAGCCAGCAGCGGCCCCACCGCCGAGCCGACGCCGTTGACCAGCAGCACGGTGCTGGAGGCCGACAGCAATTCATCGCGATGCAGGTAATCGACCAGATGCGCCACGGCAATCGGATACAGGGTGAAGCTCATGCCGCCGAAGACGAAGATCACCATCATCGCCACCACCCCACCGGCTGCCGGCAGCAACAGGTTGACCACCGCCGCCAGCGCCGCGACGACGCTGATCAGCGACAGCGCGAGGCGGCGATCGATGCGGTCGGAAAAACGCCCCAGCGGCCATTGCAGCACCACGCCGCCGGCAATCGCCGCGCTCATGTAAGTGCCGATGCCACCCGCACCCAGTCCACGCGCAGCGGCATACAAGGGCAGCAAGCCCCAGAACGCGCCAAGCACCAGTCCGGAAATGAATGCGCTGACCAGCGCCGTGGGCGCCAGCCGGAACAGGCGCCTGACCTGCACCTTGGGCATCGAACGCAGCTGGGGTTGCGGCTGGGTGGTCAGCACCACCGGCAGGCTGGCGGCACAGAACAGGATGGCGACGACACAGAACAGCACGAAGCCCTCGCCGGGGATGCGCAGAAGCTGCTGCGCCGTGGCGCTGGCCGCCAGGTTCACCATCATGTAGACCGCGAACACCGAGCCGCGATGTGCCGGCTCGGCCACCGCGTTGAGCCAGCTTTCGATGATCGCGTACAAGCCGACCAGCAGCAGGCCCTGCAGCACGCGCAGCACCAGCCACACGCCGTAGACCGGATCGAGCGCCTGCACCAGCACCACCACCGCCACCAGCGATGTGCAGAACGCAAACGTGCGGATGTGGCCGATGTGATGCGTCAGCCGCGGAATGGTGTAGGTGCCGAGCAGGAACCCGGCGTAATAGGCCGACGTCAGCACGCCGATCGTGGCCACGGAAAACCCCAGCGCACGCCCCTCCAGCGCAATATGCGTGTGCAGCAAGCCGACCCCCATGAGCAGGAAGACGGTACTCAGCAGCAGCGGTGTCGCGGTGCGGATGGTGGACAGCATGAGGCAGGCAGGCGATGGGCAGTGCGCGCTGTACCGCCCATGGCAGGCTTGCGACGGCGACGCGAAAAAGGGAGTGGAGGCAACCGGATGATCCGGCCCGCCCCTACCTTACAGGACAGGCCGCAACGGCCTGGGCGGCGTCGGGCATACGGGTTTCATACCGCACAGCTTAGGCCGCCGCGCGGCAACCGGGACTGAACTTTTGGCGGACGCCCCGGGCGCCGCCGGAGGCTAGTTCCCCGCCGTGCTGCGGCCGAGCGTGGCAGCGCGATTCAAGGCGGATTCGGCCGCGCGCTCCTTGCCCAGCTGCTGATAGGCATGGGCCAACCCGGTGAAGAAGCGGGGTTCCCTGTCGTACAGGCGGATGGCCTGGCGATAGTGCTGCGCAGCCGCCTCGTAATCCCCCTTCTTTGCCTCGCCCTCGGCCCGCACGAACTCGAAGTAGGGGTCCTTCGACTGGATCTTCTCCAGCCGCCGTGCGTAGATGGCGCGTTTCGCCTCGTTGCCGCTGTCCCGGTAGAGCATCACCAGGTTGGCGAGCGCGCTCCCGTGTTCCGGATCCAGCATCAGCGCCTTCAGGTAATCGTGTTCGGCGGTTGCGCGGTCGCCCTTGCGCAGGCTCAACACGCCCGCGTTGGCCCAGGCGCTGGGATAGTCCGGGGCCAGTTTCAGTGCCATCGCCATGTACGGATCGGCTACCGAGGGCGTGGCGCCAACCAGCAGTTCGGCGGCACGGTTGTTGTAGTACAGCGCCAGCAGATGCTTGTCGGTAATTCGCTGGGGCGGGCTGCGCGCCGTCAGCAGGTCCCGCGCCACATCGATCGTGTAGTGCGACTGACCGATCAGGATTCCCGCGTTCACGTGGTTGAAGCCGTAGACAACGTCCTGCTCCGCGCGCCACGACACGACGTCGAGCAGCTCCTGCCCATAGGCATCGAGGCCCGCTTCGCGCGCCAGCGCCACGGTCAGCAGGGTGAAGGTGAGGCAGTTGGCCTTGCGCGTGCGATACGCCTGTTCGACGGTATACGTGGCGTCGACCGCGTACTCCATGCCCAGGCCGGTCTTCTTGAACAGGAAACCCGCCAACCGCTCCAGTCGTGATCGCTGCGAGCCGCCCCCGTCAATCACCTGCGCCTGCAGCTGCGTGCGCAGCTCTGGCGGCAGCGCCATGACCTGTTCGGGGCGTGGCATGGGCGACAGCACCGGCATCACCGGTGCCGTCGAGGCAACAGTCGAGGCAACAGCCAGCAACGCTGCGTACGCTAGAATGACCATGTCGAAACCTCCACGCCTGGGGAGGGGCGGGAATGGTTACTGGGGTCAGTCTAACCTTTTCGAGCGCGTTGGCTAGTGCTGCCACAAACGGGCCGCCAGCCGCCGAAAACCGGCGTGCCCAGCCCGTCGGATCGACAGATCGACACACCACGCAACATGACCTGGGCGGCAAAAAAAACAGGGCGGCGCGCGACTTCCGGAAAGCGCGCCCCGCCCCTGTCGGGATGTCACCTGCGGCCCGCCTGCAATCAGCCGGCGCTGGCCTGCGCGGTACTGGCGTTGCCGGCAAAATCCACCACCAGGGTGACACGGCGGTTGGACGCGCCCGCATCGCGCGACTGGCCGCGATCCACTTGGCGGTTGCTGTCCTCGCCATAGCTCACGGCACGGAGCTGGTCGGCCGAAAGGCCTGTGCCTACCAGATAATCACGCACCGCCTTCGCGCGTCGCTCGCCCAGGCGGTGGTTGTAGCTCCTGGAGCCGGCCGGGTCGGCAAAGCCTTCGACGGTGACGGTCGCGCCGGGATAGTGGCTACTGATGACCTTGGCGAAATCATCCAGCAGGGGCTTGTCCTCATCCCGCACGGTGGCGTCGTTGAACGCAAAGTGCGCCGCGGTATCGACCCGAACCCGGCCACCCATCTGGGCGATCTGGGCATCGTACTTGGCGAACCGCTGCTGCATTTCCTGGGTCAGCGAATCCAGCTGTTGCTGCTGTTTCTGGTCGTTGGCGCGCAACTCGGCGACTGCCGAATCGAAGTCCGCCTGCTTCACGTAGTGGGTGCAACCACCCAGCGCCACGGCCGCAATAAACAGCGGAACGGACACCTTTCGCATCGTCGAGTTGATCATGGCTTCTCCTCGGGTAAGGAGCCGGCGACCTCAGGCGCAGACGCAACCACCGGCTCGGGCGTCGTCCAACCTAGCACCGCCACGCCGCGGAAATATTTACATCGCCTGACTCGGGGTCGTGCCCGACAAGCCCTGAAACGGGCCCGAAAATGCGCCTCGACCGTGTCGGACCGGCAAAAACACCGCTCCATCCCAGCTTATCCGAGGCGCACTCCGGGCTGATGGCCCGCCCAGCGCAGCCGCTGGAGACGTCTAGGCGGCCGGAGGAAGAGGCCCCGGCACCGCCACCTCGGTGACGGCCGCGTACTTGATCACCATGAAGATCATCAACAGCATCGCCAGCAGAACCCCGATGGCACCGATACCGAGAAACGGCTCGAGCACCGCCTCGGATGCCGCGTTGCCATAGAGCAGCAGCAGTCCGGCAAGCAGGACCACCGTGGCGGCCTGGTGCAGCACGAACTGCGTTTGGGCAATGGTCCTGCGCGGTTGGTGCAGCCAAAGTCGGTGGATCAGCCCGTACACCAGCGACACCACGAAACCCACCAGCAGGATGTGCGCGTGCGCCACGTACTCCGCATGATTCTTCGACGCGGCCATGTAGATGCCCACGCCCATGCCGACCACGGCATAACCCAGTGCCCACACCAGATACTTTCTGTCGAAACCCATGGCAACCCCCTGTTGGATGCGTGCCAGGCAACACGGCTGGCCGCGGGCGCCCATCGGACGCGCTGCATGGTGACGGCAGCGGACAGGACGCCCGGCGAGTGTACGACTCGAAACGGGAGCGTTCGCTTTTTGCCGTGGGAATCGCCGCGCTCAGAGCTTGTGAAGAAAACCACTTCCTGTGGTTTTCTTCTATCGCGAGTCCGGTACATGCCCGGACTCGCTTACGCGAATCAATCACTTGCGTGATCGATTCGCGGCCGGCCAGCCATGGCCGGCCTGAGAGGTTGAAAAAATCACAACCTCTCAGCGCCGCGGGATGCGCGCGATGACCTTGATCTCGAAGTCGAACCCGGCCAGCCAGCTCACCCCCACCGCCGTCCAGTTCGGATAGGGCGGCTCACCGAAGGCACCCAGCCGCACGGCGGATACCGCGTCGAACTGGTTCGCCGGGTCGGTGTGGAAGGTGGTCACATCGACCACATCGTCGAAACCGCAACCCGCGGCATCCAGCACCGCCGCCAGATTGTCGAAGGCAAGCTGCACCTGCCGCACGAAGTCCGGCTCGGGCGAACCGTCCTCGCGGCTGCCCACCTGGCCGGACACGAACAGCAGATCGCCCGACACGATCGCGGCCGAGTAGCGATTGATCTCGTAAAGGGCCTGCCGGCCGGCAGGGAAGATGGCATTGCGTTTGGCCATGGTTCGGCTCCTGGGGGAAAAGGGTCGACGCCGCCCGATCCGGCGCTCCGGTGGCGGGCATTGCGGGTGGCCGTATGATCGATGCTGGCCCGTACGCAATGAATCCCCCGACAGAACAATTCATCCATGCACCAGACACATGAAAGAAGCGGCTCGCGCTTCGAACAGGCCGAGGCCTTTGCCGCCGTGGCGGAACATGGCGGCTTCGCGGCCGCCGCCCGGGTATTGGGCCGCGACCCCTCGGTGATCTCGCGACGGGTGGACGCACTGGAAACCCGGCTCGGCGTGCGCCTGCTTGCGCGCACCACGCGCCGCATCACCGTCACCGAAGCCGGCGCTGCCTACCATCGCCGCGTGCAGGCCATCCTGGGCGAGCTCGCCGCCGCCGAGGTGGAAGCCAGCGACGGCGCCACCACGCCGCACGGCCTGCTGCGACTCTCGCTGCCCGCCGCCTTTGCCCGGCGCTGCATCGCGCCATGGCTGCCCGACTTCATCGCCGCCCATCCAGCCCTGCGGCTGGAGCTCGCGCATGGCAACCACTTCGTCGACCTTGTAGCCGAAGGTTTCGATGCGGCCGTACGCATCGGCGAACTGGCGGACAGCAGCCTCGTCGCGCGGCGCCTGGTGGCGTTTGAAGTCGTGCTCTGCGCGTCGCCGGCTTACCTCGCGCAGCGCGACATCCCGCAGCAGCCGGCGGACCTGGCCGGGCATGCCTGCCTCACTTTCCCCAAGGCGCGTTTCTGGCCGGATTGGCGCCTGACAGATGGCCGCGCACCGGTGGCACAACGTATCGACGGCCCGATCGTTTCGGACGATGACGAAGGCCTG
>DATJCF010000332.1:0-4691 GCA_035514935.1 Rhodanobacter sp.
TGCTGGCCACCTTGTATCCCGCGTGGCGCGCTTCGCGCACGCAGCCGGCGCAGGCGCTGCGCTATGAATAAGGCCGTCATGAATTCCACGACTGAAAACGTGCTGCGCGCCAGCCACGTCGCCAAGACCTACCAGGAAGGCGGCTTGCGCACCGACGTGCTGAGCGACGTCAGCTTTGAACTCAAGCGCGGCCAGACAATGGCCATCGTGGGCGCGTCGGGCTCGGGCAAGAGCACGCTGCTGCACATCATCGGCGGGCTCGATACCTTGAGCGCGGGCGAGGTGGAGGTCGATGGACGCCTGCTGTCCACGCTGTCCGATGCCGAGCGCGGCCGCGTGCGCAACCGCTCGCTGGGTTTCATCTATCAATTCCATCATCTGCTGCCCGAGTTCACCGCACTGGAAAACGTGTGCATGCCGCTGCTGATTCGCGGCACCGCGATCGCCGATGCGCAACGTCAGTCGGCCGCGTTGCTCGAGCGGGTGGGGCTGGGCAAGCGCCTGCAGCACAAGCCCTCGGAACTTTCCGGCGGCGAACGCCAGCGCTGCGCGGTGGCGCGTGCATTGGTGACGCGGCCCGCCTGCGTGCTGGGCGACGAGCCCACCGGCAACCTCGACGAAGACAACGCGGCGCAGGTCTACGGCCTGATGCTGGAGCTCAACCAGGAGATCGGCACCAGCTTCGTGCTGGTGACGCACGATGCGCGTCTCGCCGCCCGGATGGACCGCACGCTGGTGCTGCACAACGGCGTGTTGCAGGAGCGAACCGCCTGAGCGAGTAAACGGCACGGCGGGGGCCTACACGTCTTTCGTCCGCTGTACGGTCGCCCTCGCGCTACGCTCGACGGCTCGACCGCATGGAGCGCAGCGTGGCACGAATGGCGGCAATGCCTGCGGCAAGCATGGGCCTCGCCTTGCTGGCGGGCGTGCTGGCGGTGCAGTGGTTGCCGTCGTTGCCGCCGCGTTGGTGCGCGCTGCTGCTGTTGGCTTTCGCGTTGTTGTTGGTGTGGCGATGGCCACGCGGACGTTGGGCCGGGTGCATCCTGATCGGCGTGGCGTGGGCGATGTTCCGCGGTGGCATGGCCATGGATGCGCGCTTGCCGCGTTCGCTGGAAGGCCGCGACCTGACCGTGACCGGCACCATCGTGGACCTGCCGTTGAAGCGCGATTACGCCAGCCGCTTCGAGTTGCGGGTGGATCGCGCCACGCTGGATGGTCGGCTTATTCCATGGCGCGGGCGTGTTGCCGTGAGCTGGTACGACGATCCGCCAGCGCTCCATACGTGCAGTCGCTGGCGTCTGCAATTGCGCCTGAAACGGCCGCGCGGACTGCTCGATCCGGGCAGCGCGGACAGCGAGCGCACCGCGCTGCAACGGGGCATCGTGGCGCACGGCTATGTGCGCGACGATATCGACAACGCGCAGCTCGGCAAGCCCTCCTGGTGCGTTGATGGTGTCCGCGATGCGATCGCCCGCGGCATCGCGGCACGGGTGCGCGATCCGCATGATGCGGCGCTGTTGCGCGCGTTTGCCGTGGGCGACACGCGTGGTTTGCAGCAGCGTGATTGGGCGGTGGCGCGAGCCAATGGCGTATCGCATCTGATCGCTATTTCCGGCTTCCATGTGGGCGTGGCGGCGGTGTTCGGGCTGGGCCTGGCCTCGTTGTTGTATGGCCTGCTTCCGCGGCTGGGCCACCGCTTGCCGCGGCCGCAGGCGCAAGCCGCCGCCGCCTTGCTGGCAGCCATGATCTACAGCGCGCTGGCGGGTTTCGGCCTGCCCACCGTGCGTACCTTGCTGATGATTGCGGTAGTCACGCTGGCCCGTTGCGGGCGGCGCGGCAGTACCGGCGCGCAGTCGCTGGGGCTGGCCATGCTGGCGATCCTGCTGGTCGATCCGCTGGCTGTGCTGGCGGCGGGGTTCTGGCTGTCGTTCGTGGGCGTGGCATTCCTGATGCTGTGCCTGCAGGCGCGCGGTCGCGGCCTGCGCGCATTTCTGCACGAATTGTCGGCCGGGCAGACGGTGATGACGGTGGGGCTGTTGCCGTTGAGCCTGTGGTTTTTCGGGCAGGCCTCGCTGGTGGGCGCGTTGTCCAACCTGGTCGCCGTGCCGCTGGTCAGTTTCGCGATCGTGCCCTGTGCGCTGGGTGGCAGCCTGCTGCTGGGGTTGTGTCCGCCCGCGGCCACGCCGGTGCTGTGGATGGCGGCGAAGCTGGCCCATGCGCAATGGTGGTTGCTGGAGCAGACGGCTGGCTGGCCCGGTGCGCAGTGGTATCTGCCGTCGGTGCAGCCGCTGGCGTTGCTGCTGGCGCTGGCTGGAGCGCTGTGGCTGTTCATGCCGCGCGGTGTGCCGCTGCGCTGGCTGGGCGCGCTGCTGTTCCTGCCGCTGCTTTACCCCGCGTTGACGCCGCCGCCGGCGGGCGCGTTCCGGGTGTGGGTGCTGGATGTGGGGCAGGGCCTGTCGGTGTTGCTGCAGACGCAGCACCATGTGCTGGTGTACGACGCGGGCGCGCGTTACCCCTCGGGTTTCGATCTGGGCGAGGCGGTGGTGTTGCCGGCGATGCATGCGCTGGGTATCGGCCAGCTCGACATGCTGATGATCAGTCACGGCGACAACGATCACGCGGGCGGCGCCGAGACGGTCGCCGCGGCGTTCCCGCAGGCAACGCGCTACGCCGGCGAACCGTCGCGGATGCGCATCCCGATGCAGCAATGCGTCAGCGGACAATCCTGGCGCTGGGACGGCGTGGATTTTCGCGTGCTGAATCCGCTGCCGGATCAGGGCGACCGCGACAACGACAGCTCCTGCGTGTTGCTGGTGCAAGGTCCGCGCGGCCGACTGCTGCTGGCCGGCGACATCAGTTCGCGGGTGGAGCCGCAAGTGGCTGCAGCCATCGGGCCGGGCACGGCGCCGTTGCTGGTGGTGCCGCATCACGGCAGCAAGACCTCGTCCAGCGCGGCGTTCATTGCGGCCCTCAAACCGCCTTTGGCAGTGGTTTCGGCCGGCTGGCGCAATCGTTTCGGGCATCCGACGCCCGAGGTGGTGGCGCGCTATGCGGCGGCCCGCGTACCGCTGTTCAACACCGCGATCCAGGGCGCCATTCCGCTGGAATTTCCGCTTGATGCGCCCGCACGGCGCGAACCCGGCTGGCGTTTGCGCCAGCGCCGCTATTGGCGCGAGTGAGCCAGGTACTGCCACCTGTGCCGCAGTAGAACGGGACGGGACTGCTATCATGCGCGCTCTCGACAGGTCGTCCGATGGGGGCGCAACGTGCTGGAAATCCTGATGGCTGGTGGCTGGGCGATGGTGCCCATCCTGATCTGTTCGGCAGTCGCGCTGGCGATCGTGCTGGAGCGTTGCCTGACGCTGCGCCGCAAGGCCGTGCTGCCGCCCGGGCTGGGCGAGGAAGTGCGCCAGTGGGCGCGCTCGGGACAACTGGATCCCAACCATCTGCAGGCGCTGGCCAACGGCTCGCCGCTGGGTGAACTGCTGGCTGCGGCGCTGGCCGTGCGCAACCGTCCGCGCGAGCTGATCAAGGAGCGCATCGAGGACACCGGTCGCCACGTGGTGCACCGGATGGAGCGCTACCTCAACACGCTGGGCACGATCGCGCTGATCGGCCCACTGCTGGGCCTGTTCGGCACCGTGATCGGGTTGATCCGCATGTTCATGCAGGTGATGGCCGGCGGTATCGGCGATCCGGCAAAAATGGCCGGCGGCATCGGCGAGGCGCTGATCTGCACCGCCTCGGGCCTTACCGTGGCGATCCCCGCGTACGTGCTGCATCGCTATTTCCGCTCGCGCGTGGCCGGTTATTGCGTGGATATGGAAAAGCAGGCCACCGCGCTGCTGGATGACCTGACCCTGACGACGCCGGCCGCCGCACCGCGGCCGCGGCGCGCACCGGCACCCTCGGCCACGGGCGCGGGCTGAGGCAACCACGATGCGTATCGGCAACGACCGCCGCCAGGGCGATTTCGAGATCAACGTGATCCCGTTGATCGACGTGTTGCTCACCCTGCTGATGTTCTTCGTGCTCACCAGCACTTTCATCCAGCACTCGCGATTGCAGGTGACCCTGCCCAACGCCAGCACCGCCGATCGCGACATGAACGCGCCCACGCTGACCGTGATGATCGATCGCGAAGGCCGCTTCTATGTCGGCAGCGACGAGGTCATGGGTGAGGGCATCGGCGCGCTCAAGCAGGCCATCGCCAGTCATACGGGCAGTGACCGCGAGCGTCCAGTGACGATTCGCGCCGACGCCAACACGCCGCACCAGGATGTGGTGACGGCGATGGACGCGCTGGGCCAGCTCGGCTTCAGCCGGCTGTCGATCGCCACCACGCCCACGGCGACGGGCGCGAAGGAGTGAAACACCGCCCGGCCATGGCACCGGTGGCCGACAGCTGGGGCGTCTATCGCCGGCTGCTCGGTTACACACGGCGGTATTGGCCGATCGCGCTGGTGGCGGTGGTCGGCATGCTGGTCGACGGCGGCGGGCTGGCGTTGTTTACCGGTTTGCTGCAGCCGATGATCGATGAGTTGTTCACGCGCAAGGATCCGTACCTGATCTTCTGGATGCCGATCTGGATCATCGGGATCTTCCTGGTGCGTTCGTTCGGCACGTTCGTCAGCGACTACGGCGTTTCCTACATCGGCCGCCACGTGGTGCAGGCGATGCAGCACGATGTC
>DATJCF010000333.1:0-2476 GCA_035514935.1 Rhodanobacter sp.
CCGGGCATGGTGGCTTCGCCGTTGGCGCCGTGGCAGGCCGCGCACAAGCCCAGCCGCGCGGGGCGCGGCACGGGTTGGGCGCAAAGCGTGGAAGCGGCGACAAGACATAGTCCCGCGAGCAATGAAATTCGCATCGGCAACACATGGGGCTAAAGGCTGACAATTCTAGCAGTGCGCCCGCACTCCGCTGCCCGGGCCGGGCGCCGGGCACGCCGACGCCGCATTTCCGGCCACCCGGCCGCAGCCGTTAGAATGGGCGTCTCTCCCCCAGCGGAACCGCCGTCGTGTCCACCACCCTGCTGCAATCGAACCTGCCCGGCCTGGAACTGATTCACCGTGGCAAGGTGCGCGATGTCTACGCGCTGTCCGACGACCGCTTGCTGATGGTGGCCACCGACCGGCTCTCGGCCTTCGACGTGGTGCTGCCCAACCCGATCCCGGGCAAGGGCGAGATGCTGACCCAGATCTCCAACTTCTGGTTCGGCAAGACCGCGCACCTTGTACCCAACCACCTGCTCGACGTGCCGCTGGCCGAGGTGCTGCCGCCCGGCACCGATCTGGCGCTGTACGAAAAGCGCGCGGTGGTGACGCGGCGGCTGAAGCCGGTGCCGGTGGAGGCGATCGCCCGCGGCTACCTGATCGGCTCGGGCTGGAAGGATTACCGCGCCACGGGCGCGCTGTGCGGCATCACCTTGCCGACCGGGCTGCAGCAGGCGCAGCAGCTGCCGGAACCGATCTTCACCCCGTCGACCAAGGCCGCCGTGGGCGACCACGACCAGAACGTCAGCTATGAAGTGATGGTCGACGCGGTGGGCGCCGAGCTGGCCGGCCAGGTGCGCGAGGCCACCTTGGCGATCTACCGCTGGGCGGCCGCCTATGCGGCCGAGCGCGGCATCATCATCGCCGACACCAAGCTGGAATTCGGCACCGATGCCAGCGGCAAGCTGTACGTGATGGACGAGATGCTGACGCCCGACTCCTCGCGCTTCTGGCCCGCCGACGAATACCGCGTGGGCATCAGCCCGCCCAGCTACGACAAGCAGTTCGTGCGCGACTGGCTGGAAACGCAGGACTGGAACAAGACCGCGCCCGGCCCGGTGATCCCCGACGAGGTGATCGCCCGCACCGCCGCGAAATACGGCGAGGCGCTGCACAAGCTGGCCGGCATCCGGCTCGATTGATGAACGCCTGGCTCAGCCTGGCCGTTGCCATCCTCGCCGAAGTGATCGGCACCAGCGCGCTGAAAGCCAGCGAAGGTTTCAGCCGCCCGCTGCCCAGCGTGGTGGTGGTCGGCGGTTATGGCATCGCGTTCTATTTCCTCAGCCTCACCCTGAAACAGATCCCGGTAGGCGTCGCATACGCAGTGTGGTCGGGCGCCGGCACCGTGCTGATCACGCTGGTCGGCGTGCTGGTTTTTCGCCAGAAGATCGACCTGGCCGGCGTGGTCGGCATCGCGCTGATTGTCGCTGGCGTGCTGGTGCTGAACCTGCTGTCCAGCAACAGCGCTCACTGATGGCGCCCTGATCCGGAGGTTTCCCATGCGCACCATGCAGGATTGGCTCGACAGCTACAGCCGGGATCACCAGAACCCCACCAACCAGGTTTTCCACTGGTTGTGCGTGCCGCCAATCGTATGGTCGGTGATCGCGCTGCTGTGGACGATCCCGGTGCCGGCGTCGTTCGCGCGCCCGGGTGCGTGGTCGGTGCTGGTGATGGTGCTGGCGTTCTACTGGTACTGGAAGCGTTCACACCGATTGGCGATGGGCTTGTTGCTGGCGTTCGCGTTGCTTGGAGTGTTCACCAACCTGCTGTATTACCGGCTGGGCGCGGCGGCGCTGTGCTACGTGGCGATCGCCGTGTTCGTGGTGGCGTGGATCGGCCAGTTCATCGGCCACCAGTACGAAGGGCGCCGCCCCAGCTTCCTCACCGACCTTTCCTACCTGCTGATCGGCCCCGCATGGCTGATGGCCAAGCTGCTGCGCAAACTGGGGTTCAAGCACATCGTATGACCACCTTTCTTACCGTGATCAGCAGCCTGCTGTGGTGGGTGCTGTACAGCAGCATGGCGGCGCTGGTGTTCGCGCTCATCGGCTGGTCGGTGCTGCGCTGGACCGAGCGCTGCGCCGTGGTGTTCAACCGCATCTATTTCGCCTGCCTGGTCTGGACCATGATCGGCATGCTGCTGGTGGTGGGCGTGGCCGCCTACGAGGGCCACCTGCATCCGCCCTACGACGCCCTGCTCACTTCCGGGTTGCTGCGCTGGGTGCTGGTGCTGGACATGCTGATCGGCACCGTGCTGCTGTGGCGGCTGGTGCCGCGCATCGACGCCCGCCGCATCCGCCCCGGCAGCGCCTGCATGGCGGTGGCGGCGATCATGGCGATCAGCTTCGGCGTGGCGACCAGCCTGGCGTAGTTTCGCCCCTCACCGCTGCCGCCGATTCGCCTCACGCACTGCGTCGACAAACCCGCCAAACGG
>DATJCF010000334.1:0-4361 GCA_035514935.1 Rhodanobacter sp.
CCAGGCGGTCGACCTGTCGCGCCGTCGCGAGGCGCTGGAAACCGAGCAGAAAGCCACCGACGTGGCCGCGCTGGACGCCGCCGGCGAGCAGCTGCATACCGAACACGACACCCAGCGCGAACGCGTGGAAACGCTGGGCAGTCTGCTCGACCAGCACAAGACCAGCCACGAAAAGGTGCAGGCGGTAGAGCGCCAGCTGCAGTCCGTGCTGAACGAAGCCCGGCAGCAACTGCAATCCGCCCGTGGTCGCCACGCCTCGCTGGAAGCGCTGCAGAATGCCGCGCTGGGCCAGGAGGAAAGTGCGGCCAGCGGCTGGCTGGCGCGGCTGGGTCTGGACAAGGCGCGCCGCCTCGGTGCCGCGCTGCAGGTGGACAACGGTTGGGAAGCGGCCGTCGAAACCGTGCTGGCCGGCCTGCTCGACGGCGTGCTGGTGGACGATCCGCTGGGCCTGGTGTCCGAATTCGACAGCCTGGGCGAAGCCGACCTGGCGCTGCTCAATGCCGTCGACGGCGGGCAGGGCGCCAACGGCACGCTGGCCGCCCGCGTGCGCGGCCCCACCGCGGCCCTGCAGTTGCTGTCCAACGTGCAGACGGCCGAAACCCTGGAGGAAGCGCGCAACCGTGTGGGCGCGCTGGCAGCACAGCAGTCCATCATCACCCGCGACGGCGACTGGCTGGCGCCGCAGTGGGCGCGCGTGCGCCGCGCGCAGGGCAACCAGGTGGGCGTGCTGGCGCGCGAGCGCGACCTGCGCCTGCTCACCGATCAGATCGCCCTGCTGGAAGGCCAGCTGGAAGAAGCCGCCGGCCAGCTCGACGACCTGCGCACGCGCAAGTTCGAGGCCGAGCGCGCCCGCGACGATGCCCAGCGCGAGCTGTACAACGCGCATCGCCGCCAATCCGAACTGGCCGGCCAGTTGCAAAGCCATCGCGGCAAGCTGGAAGCCGCCCGCGCCCGCGCCGACAAGGTCGACGGCGAACTGAACGACCTGGCGGCGCAGATCGAAGAGCTGCAAAGCCAGACCCGCGAGGCCCGCGCCCGGCTGGACGAATCGGTCGGCCTGATGGGCGACATGGAAGACCAGCGCCGCGAGCTGGAGAACGAGCGCCGCGCCCTGCTCGAAGCACGCGAGGAAGCGCGCATGAACGCGCGCGAGGCCGCCGACCAGTCGCACTCGCTTGCCCTGTCACTGGAGTCCAAGCGCTCATCGCTGGCCTCGCTGGAGCAGGCGTTGGGCCGCATGGATGCGCAACTGCGCCAGATCGAGGCGCGTCGCGACCAGATCAACGAACAACTGGCCGCCGGCTCCGACCCGATCGCCGAGCTCGAAGCCGAACGCCAGACCTACCTCGATCAGCGCCTGCTGGTGGACAAGCAATTGGTCGACGCCCGCCGCGCGCTGGAAGACTGCGACCTGGCCTTCCGTCAACTGGAGCAGCAACGCCACCTGGCCGAACAGGGCCTGGCGGCGTTGCGCGAAAGCCTGTCCGAAAAGCGCCTCGCCGCGCAGGCGTTGCATCTGCGCGCCGAACAGCTGGCGCAGGCGATCGCCGAATCCGGTCTGGAGCTGGAAACCCTGCTGGCCGAGCTGGCCGAGGACATCGACGCCAACCAGTGGCGTTCGCAGCTCACCGACATCGGCCACAAGATCGCCCGGCTGGAGCCGGTCAATCTGGCCGCGATCCAGGAACACGCCGAACAGAGCGAGCGCAAGACCTACCTCGACAACCAGCTGGCCGACCTGGTCAGCGCGATGGAAACGCTGGAAGGCGCGATCAAGAAGATCGACCGCGAGACCCGCCAGCGCTTCAAGGAAACCTTCGACAAGGTCAACGCCGGCGTGCAGGAGCTGTTCCCGCGCCTGTTCGGCGGCGGCCATGCCTACCTGGAGCTCACCGGCGACGACCTGCTCAACACCGGCGTGTCGATCATGGCGCGCCCGCCGGGCAAGCGGCCGTCCAACATCTCGCTGCTTTCCGGCGGCGAGAAGGCGCTCACCGCGGTGGCGCTGGTGTTCTCCATCTTCGGCCTGAACCCCGCGCCTTTCTGCCTGCTCGACGAGGTGGACGCGCCACTGGACGAGGCCAACGTGGGCCGCTTCTCCTCGATGGTGCGCGAGATGAGCGAGAAGGTGCAGTTCATCTTCATCAGCCACAACAAGGCCACCATGGAAGCGGCCTCGCAGCTGTGCGGCGTGACCATGCGCGAGCCGGGCGTTTCACGCCTGGTGCAGGTCGATCTGGCCGAAGCAGCTAAACTGGCGGGGGCCGCCTGAGGACATCATGATGACGCTGCAACCCGTGCTCGCCTTTGCCTGGAATCCCGCCGTCGGCATTCCCATGCTGATCGTTGGCCTGATCGTGCTGGCACTGATCTGGCTGTTCGGCCAGCCGAAGAAGGAGCCTGGCGCACGACGCGCGTCCAGCCATCCGAATCCCGGCGAACGGCGCGAGCCCAGCCTGGCCGACGATGCCGCGTTCGATCCCGCGTTCAACATCTCCGGACCACGCGGTTCGGGCGCGCAGCAGGGCGAGCTCGACATCGGCCTGCGCGAGGAACTCGAACGGCTGGGCGCCACGCTGTCCGGCGAACGCACCGCTGCCACGCCGGTGTCGAAACCGCAGCCGAAGCTGGCCGATCACGTGGCATCCATCGTCGACGTGCTGCGTGCGCCCAGCTCGCGCGGCGAAGCCGCGGCACCGGAACCAGCCGTCGAAGCTTCCATCACACCCGCGCCAGCGGCGCCGGTTGCCAGCGCACCCGCGCCGCCGCCAGTCGCCGTTGCACCGCCGCCGCCACCGCGCTCCGAGTTGGGCAAGCGTCCGGCCCAGTTTCCGGTGGAGCGCATCGTGACGCTGTTCGTGGTGGCGCGTGACGGCGGCCATTTCAACGGCTCCGATCTGGTGGTTGCCGCCGAAAAGGCCGGTCTCGAATACGGCGACATGGGCATCTATCACCGCCTGGTGGACGGCAAGCGCGAGCTGGGGCCGATCTTCAGCGTCGCCAACATGTTGAAGCCGGGCAATTTCGACCTGGCCCGACTCGACAGCCTGCGCACCCTGGGCGTCAGCTTTTTCATGACCCTGCCGGCACCGTTGCCCGCACTCGATGCGTGGGACGCCATGCTGCCCACCGCGCAACGACTGGCCGAACTGCTCGATGGCCAGGTGCTGGACGAGGAGCGCAACGCCCTCGGCCGCCAACGCGTCGCCCACATCCGCGACGAGCTGCGCGGCTGGGACCGCGAACACGAAGGCCAGGAAATCATTTTCGGCCGCTGAACACCCGCCGCCCCACGAGCAACGGCGTAGGAGCGCATCCTGTGCGCGATGCTCTTGCCTGGCCTCCGGAAACACCCTGTGGGAGCGACTTCAGTCGCGATGCTTTTGCTCCGGAATGCAGCCATGGAGCAAGAGCTTTCATCTGTCTGCCTACGGCAGCCGAGTCCATCCATGGATTCACCCGCTGCGCGGCCTTGTCGCCCCTGCCTCACCGCCGCTCGCACAGTGGCCCATCCTGGCCCGCACCCGGGATGGAGCAGAAGCAAAAACCGTCAACTCAGCCGTTCTCCCTGAGCATAGGCCGCAGGTCGGAGTCGAAGGGGCAACTCCCGCATACTTGACCATGGACCTAGATCAATGGTCTAGACTATGCGGCATGAACATCCAATCCGCTTCCCTCACCATCGGTGCCGTCGCCAAGCGCGTCGGTGTGGCGATCGACACGATCCGTTATTACGAGCGGGAAGGGCTGTTGCCTGAGCCGCAGCGGCGTGCGTCCGGGTATCGCAGTTATGACGAGGGCGCGATCGCGCAGCTGCGTTTTATCCGGCGGGCCAAGGACCTGGGTTTTACGCTGGAGGAGATCCGCGAGCTGCTGGCGTTGTCGGTGGATCGCCAGCGCGGCGTGAAAGCGGTCAAGCGACGCGCGCAGCAGCGGTTGGCTGCGATCGAGCAGCGCATTGTGGAGCTGCAACGCGTACGCGACGGCCTGGCGCAACTGGTGGCCTCGTGCCCGGGACACGGCAAGCCTGAGGATTGCCCGATCTTGCGTGCATTGGCTGATGACGAGGTGAAGGCATGAGTGCGTCATGTTGTGATGGCGCAGCGGCTGCTGCGGTGAAGGACCCGATCTGCGGCATGACCGTCGATCCGGCGACGGCCAAACATCACGCCGAACACGAGGGCCATACCTACTACTTCTGCGCAGCCCGTTGCCGCGAGAAGTTCGTGGCTGATCCGTCGACGTATCTGGAAGCGAAAGTGGCTCCCGTCGCGGCGCCGGCGGGCACGATCTACACCTGCCCGATGCATCCGGAAGTGCAGCAGGTCGGCCCGGGTGAATGCCCCAAGTGCGGCATGGCG
>DATJCF010000335.1:0-11222 GCA_035514935.1 Rhodanobacter sp.
AAAGGCGCCGCGACCGCGAAATCGCTCTGGCCGGAAAGCCGCGCCAGCAATACGCCAACGCCGCTGAGCAGCAGGCTGTACAAGCTCACTCCACGCCGAAGCGCGTCGCTGCGCAGTGCGGCGATCAACGCGGGAGCAAACTCGTGCCGCACGGTGGCGGCGGCGTAATCGGGTTGCCCCGGTGTAGGCCTGTCGCCGGGCAGGCGCAATGTCGGCGGCGGGGTGGCGTAGATCCGCTGCCAGTAATCGAGGCTCGCGGTCAGACGCTCCGCGCGATGTGTCTGCGCGGCAACCAGATAAGCGCGGAACGACGCCGCCGGGGCGAGACTCGACTCGTGGCCGGAGACAAGCGCGTTGTAGCACGCACTCAGCTCGCTGATGAATATCGCCAGCGACCAGCCGTCCATGACCAGATGATGCGCCACGATGTGCAGCGCATGCCGGCGTTCGCCCAGCCGGACAAGGGCGAAACGCACCATCGGCGCCGCGGTCAGATCAAACGGGCGACGAACCTGCGCATCGCAGAAATCGTCCAGCGTCGTGGTCGTTGTTCCCGCTTCGGCAAGATCCACTTCCGTCAGCGGCAGCGACACGTCCGGGTTGAAACGCTGGCTGCTGCCGTCAGCGGCGAAACTGAAGCGGAGCGATTCGTGCCGCTCCCACACGGTCTCCAGCGCCTGCCGGAACGCAACCCGGTTCAACTCGCCATCGAGCAGGAGCGATGACGATTCGTTGAACGACAGCGACGCCATGTCGCCGAACTGGCTGGCAAACCATTTCTCCATCTGGCCATTGCTGAGCGGCACTTCCAGGGGCAGCACGGCGGACGACGAATCCACCTGCTCCGATGCCACCGTGTCCTCGCCCGCCACCAGCGGCGCAGCGGTGCTTGCCAACACCTGCTGGCGAGGCGTGGGGTGCTGGTAAACCGCCGCTGCATTCAGCGCGGATCCGGCGATGGAGCGCCATCGCGTGACGAACACCATGACCAGCAGGGAATCGGCGCCGTGGTCGAACACGTTATCGTCGGTACCCAGCTCGGGAGTGGCCAACAGCTCGCGCCACAGGGCAACCGCGCGATCCTCCATCGCCGCATCGGCGGGCGCCGGCTCTGCGGCGACTTTCGCCATCGATTGCGTCTCGAGCTGGCGGCGGTCGATCTTGCCATTGGACGTCAGCGGCAGCGCGTCGTCGTGGAAAACCAGATTCTGTGGGCGTGCGAAAGCCGGCAACTGCGCGGCGAGATGCTGCTCGATCGCGGCGCGCGCATCGCGCGCCGACGGTGCATCACCAGCCAGCAAAATGTGCGCGACGAGCTGGCGACCAGCGGCGCCCCTGGGCGCAACGACGGCTGCCTCGCGCACCGCCGCATGGGTGGAAAGCACGGCTTCCACTTCGCCAAGCTCCACCCGGTATCCCGCCACCTTGACCTGATCGTCGACCCGGCCCAGGAAAACCAGGTGACCATTGGCTTCGCGACGTACCCGGTCGCCGCTGCGATAGACGCGTTTCGTCGCCACAGCCGATTCCAACTGCACGAAACTTCGCTCGGTGAGCTGCGGCTGATTGAGGTAGCCGTCCGCCACGCTGTCGCCGCCGATCAGCAGCTCACCCTCGGTGCCGTCGGGTACCGGCTGCAACTGCTCGTCGACGATATGCAGGTGCACATAGGGCAGCGCCGACCCCAGGTCGGGCCGCTCGGGCCAATGCGCGGGATCGCCGGCCAGCGCATGACTGGTGACGAGGACACCTGTTTCCGTGGGACCGTATTCGTTGTAGAGCACGGCGTCGGGCAGTCCTGAAAAAAGCTGCCGGACAGCCGGGGTCACGGCCAGCGCCTCGCCCCCGGTAATGACATCACGCCACGCTTCCGGCGACGCGCCACCTTCGGCCCGCGCTTCGGCGATGGCACGCAGCATGGCGTAAGGCAAGGCCACCCGCTCGACGCGCTGCTCACGCATGAGGTCGAGCAGGCGGAACGGGTCCATGCGTTCCGCCTCCGCGGCCATCAACAAGCTTCCCCCTGCGGCCAGGGTGGCGAAAATGTCGCGAACGGAAGGATCGAAACCCAGAGAAACGAACTGCAGCACACGCGCCGGCTGCCCCAGACGCGGATGCGCCACATGCCAGGCCACCATGCGCGCCAATGCATGGCGCGACACCACCGCTCCCTTGGGGCGGCCAGTGGAACCGGAAGTGAACACCACATAGGCTGGCGAGCGCGCATCGCATGCCACCGGTTCGCCCAGCGCTGCCACCGAGCCGATCGCGGTGGTTTCGATGACGGGTACTTCCCGCGAACGAAACACGTCGCCCTCCGTAGCAGGCACCACTACCGCCAGCCGAGGCTTCGCGTCGTCGAGCATCTGGGCCAGGCGAGCCGCCGGGTAGGATGGGTCCAGCGGCAAATACGCGGCGCCCGCCGCGTGCACGGCCAGGATGCCCACCACGCTTTCGACCGAACGGTCGCACGCCACTGCCACGACATCACCCGGGACGACGCCCATCGCGACCAATTGCCCTGCCAGCCCCAGCACACGTTCACGCAGCTGGCCGTAAGTGAGTACGCCCTTGCCATCGGACAATGCCATGCGCGCTGAAGCCGCATGACCTCGGCTCAAGAAGCCTGATGTCAATCCACCCATGCCAGTCTTTCCCCTTTCTTCGCTTCCACCGTTATCGGCCGGATCAGCGACAAATCAAAAGCTCGGTCGCCCCAGGCGTGAGGTCACCCTGTGCGGCGCGGTAAATTTCATTGCGTATCGAGCGGCAAAACGCTCGTCGCACCTTCGGGAACATGAAAATGCGATGGAGTTCTCGGAACTCCATCGCAGGCTATGTTGACACATCAAGACTGGTCAGAAAATCGCGTCACTTCAGGAATGAAGGCGTGAGATGCCGCTACGCATGCGGGCGCTCAGTTAAACCCCAGCAAACGACGCAGCCGTGCACCGAACGAGGGCGTGCCGGATGCAGCCACCGCCGCGGTTTCGGGTAATTCCCTGGCCAGCGACGCCAGCGTGCCGGTGGCGATATCGAGCAAGTGGATGCGCACGCCGGTCTCGCGCTGGACCCGGGTGGCAAACTCGACCGCCAGCAGCGAGTGGCCGCCGACGTCGAAGAAATTGTCGCTCTCACGGGCATCCTCGACCCCGATCAGTTCACGCCAGATGCCCGCGATGTAGATCTCGCGCGGCCCCATCAGCGTCGACCGTTTCGCCGCTGCCGAGCCTGGTGAGGGCGCGGCGAATTCCGCCGCTCGTGCGGGCAGCGGCAACGCCTTGCGGTCGATCTTGCCGTTGGGTGTCTTGGGCAGGCTGTCGAGCCGCTCGATGTGTTGCGGCAGCATGTAGGCGGGCAGCCGGTCGCGCAGTCGATCGCGCAGCCGGGCGAGCCAGGCCGGATCGTCCACCGTTGCCGCCACGTACAGCACCAGCCGCACATCGTTGTCGCCGAAGGGCTGCGCTACCGCCACGCACTCGCGCACGGCCGGGTCGGTGCCCGCCGCGGCCTCGATGTCGCCCGGCTCGATGCGATAACCGCGAACCTTCAGCTGATGATCCACGCGGCCATGGAAGAACAGCACGCCATCATGCTCACTACCCAGGTCGCCGGTGCGGTACATGCGCGATCCGTCCGTGGCGAACGGATCGGGGCGGAAGCGTTCCGCGGTGAGGTCGTCGCGGAACAGATAACCGTCGGCCACGCCATCGCCGCCAATCCAGATTTCACCCACCTCGCCTCGCGGCGCTGCTTGCTGCTGCTCATCGAGGATGTGGATGCGCGTGCGGGCAATCGGGCGTCCCAGCGGCACCGGGCCCGGACCGGGCCGCACCTGCATCAGGGTGGACCAGATCGTGGTTTCGGTGGGGCCGTACATGTTCCACAACTCGCGGCATTTCCCGGCTAGGAGGTCGGCGGTGGCCCGCGGCAGTTCCTCGCCACCCACCAGCAATTTGAGGTTGCACATGACGCCAGCGGCGTCGTGGTCGGCCAACATCCGCAGCAGCGCGGGAGTCGTTTGCAACACGCTGGCCTGGCACTCGCGCAGCAACCTCAGCAACGCGTCGGGATCACGCTGCTGCGCATCGCTGGCCACCACCACACGGGCACCGGCGATCAGGGGCAGGTAAAGCTCGAGGCCGGCAATGTCGAACGACAGTGTGGTGACCGCACACAGCACATCCGCTTCGTCGATACCCGGCTGTGCTCGCATGCTGGTGAGGAAATTGGCCAGGTTCCGGTGCGAAACACATACGCCCTTCGGCTGACCGGTCGACCCGGACGTGTACAGCACGTAGGCCAGGTCACTGCCCTCGACGACCGGCAACGCCGCCGCTGCGTATGCGCCGGTTTCGATATCGGCGATGGCCAGCAGTTCACGACCACGGGCCACGCTCGCCGGCAACGCATCGGCGTCCGCCGTCAGCACATGCCGAAGCTGTGCATGCTCGGCCATGTAGCGCAGGCGCTCCTCCGGAAACGCGGGGTCGAGTGGAACGTAGGCCGCGCCACTCTTCATCACGCCCAGTACCGCAATCAGCATGTGCTCGCTGCGAGGCATGGACACGCCAACCAGCTGACCCTTGCCGACGCCGCGCGCGCGCAGTGCCTGCGCAACGGCGGTGGCCCGCCGATCCAGTTCGGCGTAGGAAAGCGTGCGCCCTTCGCACGCGACGGCAATGCGCTGCGGTGTCCTTTTCACCTGTGCGTCGATCAGGATGGTCAAGGTATCCGCGGCGCCCGTCCGCTCGCTGCCCTTTGCCGCATGGATGTCGTTGCCAACCATGCCCGCAAGCACGGCTTCGTACGTCTGGATCCAGCGACGGATGGTGGCGTTGTCGAACCTGGCCGTGGCGTAGTGAAGATCCAGCGTGAGCGTTTTCGCCGTGTCGTTGAGGTTGAAGAACAGGTCCCACGCCAACGCGGCGCGGCGGCAATCGTGAAGCTCGTATGCCAGGCCGCTGAAGGCGACATCCGGTACACGCGGGTTGAGGTTGAAGATCACCCCGGTCAATGGTGTGCCGCCGGCGCGGCGATGCAGGCCCAGCGCGCGCAGGATGTTCATGAAGGTGATGTCCTGGTGCTCGGACGCATCAAGCAGCGCCGCATGCGTGCGGCTCACCAGCGCCGCCGTGGTCGCGGCGGAATCGACCTTCAGCCGCACCGGCAGCGTGTTGACACCATCGCCGATCAACGCATGACTGCCCGCCAGCGCCTGGCCGGCGAACGGGATGCCGACGGCGAAGTCGTGCTGCCCGGTCAAGCGCGAAATCCAGGCGCCGAAGCCGGCCAGCAGCAGGCTGTACAGACTCACGCCCAGCCGGCGCGCTTCCTGTTTGAGCGCGGTCGTCAGCGCGGGCGGGAACGCATGGCGCTCGGTCGCCGCGGCAAAGTCCGGCACCGCCTGCGGGTGGTCGCCGGGCAACTGCAGCGCAGCCGGTGGCGTCGCATAGACGGCCTTCCAGTAATCGAGCTGGCTGGCCTGCGTGCGGGTTTGCCGCGACCGCTCGTCCAGCACGTAGGCACGGAACGACTCCGCCACCGGCAGATCCGGTGCGCGGCCGGCAACGGCGGCGTTGTAGCAACTGGCCAGCTCACTCATGAACACGGCCACCGACCAGCCATCCATCACCAGGTGGTGCGAGATCACGTGCAGGCCGTGGCTTCGTTCGCCCAGCCGCACCAGGCTGAAGCGCACCAGCGGCGCCCGGGTGGTGTCGAAAGGCAAACCCATCTGCGCTTCGCAATACGCCGTGAAGCGCGTCTGCGCCTCATCCCCGTAGCCCGCGTAATCCATCTCGGCCAGCGGCAAGGGCGTGTCATCGTTGATCCGCTGGCTTTTGCCATCCGCCGCGAAACTCAGGCGGAACGCTTCATGCCGCGACCATACCGTTTGCAGTGCCTGCCGCAGCGCGACCACGTCCAGCGCACCCTCCAGCCGCAAGGCCATCGACTCGTTGAACGCCAGCTCGGCGGCACCGCCGTACTGGCCGCCCAGCCATTTCTCCAACTGCCCTTCGCTGAGCGGAACTTCCGCGGGAAGCCCGGTGGCAGATGCATCCGCCTCGATGCCAACCGCGAGCGCGTGAGCCGGTTCGGCCGAGGCGTCGCGTGGCGTCAGCACGCGGCCGTCCATCAACGCATCGACCGCCGCCGTGACCGCTTCCACGATCCGCGCCACTTCGGCGTCGCCGTGCGCCACCGACAGGAAGCAGTTGAATTGTTCGTAGACGTGCAGGCCTTCATGGCGCAGGCGATACCAGAACAGGCCGGCGCAGGGCTGATCGTCATCGACCAGGATGCGCCACAGCGAGCTGTAGCCCAGCGCGCTGAGCGGCGCGCGACGTGCCTTGAATACCGCGTTGAGCTGATCGATCAGGCCCGTCGTGCGCGCATTGAGGCCGGCCTGCAGCGCCGGCCCCTGCTGCTTGACCCAGCTAAGCGCCGCATGGGCCGCGGCCAGCGCCAGCGGGTGACGCACGAAGGTGCCGGCGAAATAGGTGACACCCGCTTCGGGGTAGCTTTCGTCACCGAACTGCCAGTGGCCGCCATCCAGCGCGTCCATCCAGCGCGTGCCGCCGGCGATGGCCGCGAACGGCAGGCCGCCGCCGATGATCTTGCCGTAGGTGGCAATGTCCGCGCGCACGCCGTAGTACTCCTGCGCGCCACCGGGCGCCATGCGGAAGCCGGTGATCACCTCGTCGAAGATCAGCGCGCAGCCGCCGTCGTTGCACAACTCGCGCAACGCACGCACGAACGCATGCGGCTGCAAGGTGGGGTGCTTGCTCTGCACCGGTTCGATCATCACCGCGGCCAGCTCGTGGGCGCGCTCGCGGATGATGCGCAGGGCCTCGTCGCTGCCGTAATCGAGCACCAGCACGTTCTCCACCGCGTTGGCGAGAATGCCTGGCGCGGCCGCGATCGAACGCAGCGTGCGCGTGCCACGCACGATCACTTCATCGAAGATGCCGTGGTAGGAGTCGCGGAAGATCACGATGGTCTTGCGCCCGGTCACGGTGCGGGCAATACGCATCGCGCCCATTACCGCTTCGGAGCCGGTGTTGCAGAACGCCACGCGCGGCATCCCGGTCATGTCGTTGATCAGCTGCGCCACCTCGGCGGTCAGCGGATGCTGCGGCCCGATCTCCATGCCGGCGTCGAGCTGCGCATGCAGCGCGGCGGTAATGAACTCGGGCTGGTAGCCGAGGAAGTTGACGCCGAAGCCGTTGAGCAGGTCGATGTATTCGTTGCCATCCAGATCCCACAGCCGTGCGCCCTGCGAGCGCTCGACCACGATCGGATAGGTCAGCTCCTTCCACAGCGGGTTGAAACCGGTGACCACGCGCGGGTCGGCCATCAAGGCACGATGCTGCTGGCTGAAGGCCTTGGACCGCGCGGTGCGCTGGCCGTAGGCGCGACTGAATGCATCCACCCAGGCACGCTGCGCCGGGTTCAATTCGCCATGACGCGCGGTGACGATGCGGGCGGACGCGCCGAACGGCCGCTCCACCAGATTCGCTTCAGGCACGACTTCGCTGGCGGCAACCGGGGCTGGCGCCTCGACGGGCGCCACCGGTGCCGCCGTTCCACCGGCCAGCGCGCGCAGCAATTCGGTCTGCTGGTTCATCAGCGCCATCTGGCTCCGGATCAGCTGGGCCAGCGCCGACGGGTCGGTGCTGGCACCCGTCGGCGCGGGTGGCGCGAGCGAGGGGGCGGCTGCCACGACGGGTTCGGCGGGGAGCGCCTCATCGAGCAACGCCACCAGCCGCGAGACGCTGTCCAGATCCTCCATCAGTCGACGGAACTTCAACTTCACGCCGTAGCGCCGCTCGATCTCCAGCGTGGCCTGGGTGAGCGCCAGCGAATCGAGCCCCAGGCTGAGAAAACTGTCGCCCTCGTGCGCGGGCGCGATGGCTTCGCCGCTGAGGTTTTCGAACAGCTCGCGCAGCTCCTGCGCCAGACGCGACGCACGCGCCGGCACCGCCGGCGTGGCGACGGGGGCGATGGTCGATGCCAATCCTTCGTGCATGGTGATCTTCCCTTCCGTGACGTGTTGCGTTGCCGGGACGGCGGCGGGCGGCTCGATCCAGTAGCGCTCGCCGCGAAATGGATAACCGGGCAACAGCACGCGCTGGCGTTGCTGGCCCGTGAAATAGTCCGCCCATGCCGGCGCGACGCCAGCGCACCAGCATTCACCCAGTGCGCGCTGCAGGTGCTCCGACGCATCGCCGGGACGCGCTGCCGGACCCAGCGAGGCCACCGCGCGGCCACGCCCATCGACCATGCTGCGCGCCAGACCGGACAGCGCCTGCGCCGGGCCGACTTCCAGCAGCACCGCTTTTTCCTGCCGCGCCAGCACGTCCTGCACCGCCTCGACAAAATGCACCGGCTGGCGCAACTGCGTGCACCAATACTCCACCGAGGTGGCCTCGGCGGCGGTGATCGGCGCGCCGCTGACGCATGAGTAAAATGGGCGTTGCGGCGCGTGCAACGCCACACCCTCGAAAGCGTGACGGAAAATCGGCAGGGCCCCATCCATCGCCGCAGAGTGGAACGCATGGCTCACCCGCAAGCGGGTCGAGGCGACGCCGTTGTCGGAAAGCGCCTGCGCAAAGCCGTCGATGGCCGCTTCGCTGCCGCTTACCACGGTCAACGCGGGCGCATTGTGGCCGGCGATTTCCACACCGGGCGGCAACCGCGAAGCCACGCCTTCCGCATCCAGCCGCACCGCCAGCATCCCACCGCGGGGTTGCACGGCCATCGCCGCGCCGCGGGCGACGACCAGCTTCAGCGCGTCGTCCAGAGTGAACACGCCGGCGCGGCACGCGGCCACGTACTCACCGATGCTGTGGCCGATCATGGCGGCCGGCTGCACGCCCCACGACTCCCACAGGTCGGCCAATGCGTATTCCACCGTGAACAACGCCGGTTGCGTGAAACGCGTATCGGCCAGCGCGGCGTTTGCCGCTTCCTCCTCGCCGGCCGCGGGCAGGATCAGCGAACGCAGGTTGCGGCCCAGGCTGCTGGACGCGATGGCGCAGCAACGCTCGAACGCAGTACGAAACACCGGTTCGCTGTCGACCAGTTCGCGCGCCATGTTGGCATGCTGCGAACCCTGCCCCGGAAACAGGAATACCGCGGGCACCGGTGCCGTCACCGGCGCCTGCGCGGACAATTCGGCCAGCCTGGCGCGCGCGTCGGCCACGTCGCGGACCACCACGCAACCGCGCACCGGCAGCGCGCGCCGCCCCATTGCCAGCGTGTAACCGACGTCGGGCAGCGAGGCGTCGGGGCGATCCGCCAACGCGTCGGCCAACTCGGCCGCACGGCGCAACAGCGCAGGTTCATCGCGTGCGGACAGCGGCAACAGCGTGAACGGCCGGCCCGGCGCGGCGGGCGCAGGCAGCGGCGACTCCTCCAGGATGACGTGCGCATTGGTGCCGCCCACGCCGAACGAGCTGACGCCCGCGCGTCGTGGCCGTGCACCGCGCGGCCAGTCGATCAACTGGTCGACGACCTTGAACCGGCCGGAGGCGAAATCGATCTCCGGATTGGGCGTGCGGTAGTGCAAGGTGGGCGGAATCCTGCCGTGGTGCAGCGCCAGCGCGGCCTTGATCAGGCCGGTCACGCCGCTGGCGGCGTTGAGATGACCGAGGTTGCCCTTGACCGACCCCAGCCAGCAGCTGTCGCCGCTGGCCGGAGGCGCGCCGAATGCACGGGTCAGCGCGGCGACCTCGATGGGGTCGCCCAGCGGCGTCGCCGTGCCGTGCGCTTCCACGTAGCCGATCGAATCGGCTTCCACATCGGCGCTGGCCAGCGCCTGGGCGATCACCGCCGCCTGCCCGCGCACGCTGGGCGCGGTGAAGCTGGCCTTGTCGCCGCCATCGTTGTTGACGCCCACGCCGCGGATCACCGCGTAGATGGTGTCCCCATCGGCGATGGCCTCGGCGGCGCGCTTCAGTGCCACCACCGCGCCGCCGGACGAAAACAGCGTGCCGTTGGCCGCCGCATCGAAGGGCCGGCAATGGCCGTCCTCCGACTCCATGCCGCCCTCGACCGGCAGGTAGCCGGACGCCTGCGGCACCACGATGTTGATGCCGCCCGCCAAGGCCAGGTCGCACTGCCAGCTCATCAGTGCGTACCAGGCTTGCGCAATCGCCACCAACGAGGTGGAGCAGGCCGTGTGCAGGCTCAGCGCCGGGCCGGTCAGGTCGAGTCGATGGGCCACGCGGGTGGCCACGTAGTCCTTCTCGTTGGCCAGCATGGTGGCGAATTCGCCGGCGGCCTGGACCAGGTCCGCGCGTGAATCCACCAGCTTGCGGTAACCGTTGTTGGAGGTGCCGGCATACACGCCGATGCTGCCGGGAAACCGTTGCGAATCGACGCCGGCGTTCTCCAGCGCGTTCCAGCACAGCTCGAGAAACACGCGCTGCTGCGGATCCATCAGCAACGCTTCGCGCGCAGGGATGCCGAAGAACGCCGCGTCGAAGCGATCGGCATCGGCAATCACGCCGCGTGCGGGCACATAGCGTGGATGCGCGCGCAGGTCGGCCGCGATGGACGGCGACAGTTGATCGGGGGTGAAGCGGGTGATGCTCTCGCGTCCGGCCAGCAGGTTGCGCCACAAGGCATCGACCGAATCGGCGTCGGGAAAACGCCCGGCCATGCCGACGATGGCAACGCCTTCGATATCCTGGTTCATTGCATGCCTCCACGCCTGGGCGCAAACCGCGCCAGCGCCGCGCGCTGACGATTGCCACGTGCCAATTCATCGTCTGACGACGGCGCCGCAGCAGGCGCGTCCGACAACAGCGAGGCCAACCGGGCGATACTCGGATGCTCGTAGATTTGCGCGGCGCTGAGCGTGTGAAAGCCGCGCCGGCGCAACTCCGTCAACGCCCGCACCACGGTCAGCGAACGCGCGCCCAGGTCGAACAGGTTCTGCTGCACGTCGATCTCGGCCAGGCCCAGCAGTTGCTGCCACAGGCCGCGCAACTGCTGCTGCAGCGGTGCGTCCTCCCGCCACTGACCTGGCAGGAGGACGCACCGCTGCAGCAGCACGGTCTCGTCCGTCTGCGCATCGCGCGGCACCACATGTGCCACTAGTCGCCGGCCTTGCGCATCATCCACCGCCACCACGACCGCCTCGGCGACGCCGGGATGGCGGCCCAAAACCGACTCGATCTCGGCCGGCTCGATGCGGAAGCCGTCCAGCTTGA
>DATJCF010000336.1:0-6789 GCA_035514935.1 Rhodanobacter sp.
CCGGCCAGGTCGGGTCGGTGCGCGGTGGCGCTGGGCGGCAACTGGTTGCCGGACACGCGCGAGAAATTCACCCCGGCCTGCTCGAACACCGCGCCATCGCGCAGCACGCGGGTGCGGCCGCCACCACCGGCGGGGCGCTGCCAGGCGTCCTCCTCGAAGCGGGCGTTACCGTCGGCCTGCTCGATCGCGCTGCAGATGCGATCCTGCAGATCGCGCAAAAAGGTTTCGGCAAGATCGGCTTGCTGGCTCATCGTGGGCTCGTCGCGTGGGGATGGCGCAAGCTTAGCAAGCGACCCCGGACCATCCCTGCGGCGGGGTGCCGCGGCGGGCTGAGCTGTGTCAGGTTTCGGGTTGTTTTGTGGTTTTGGCGGCTGAAAAGGCCCAGCTGTATAGGAGCGACTTCAGTCGCGACGCTTCTGCCTTGAGGTTCCGGAGCAAGAGCGTCGCGACTAAAGTCGCTCCTACAGGGTTCCCGGGGCACTAGCTGATCCGTTCCGTCATGCGGCGGCGGCCGGTCAGGCGTGCCCAGCGCAGGCCGATGTCGATCCACATCAGGTAGGTGGCTTCCATCAGCAGCAGGCCGACGTAACGCGGCCGTTTTGGCAGGGCAGGTTCGGCGGCGATCGGCACGCTGTCGAAACCCAGTCGCCGGGCCAGCAGCAGGCAGCGAGCCAGGTGGTAGCGGCTGGTGACCAGCGCCACGGTGGGCAGCTCGCCGGCGGGCGGTTGCGCCTGCAGCAGGCGGCGGGCGTGGCGCAGGTTTTCCAGCGAATCGATGGAATCCTGCTCCAGCTCGACTTGTGCCGCCGCGGGCAGGCCGCGCCGTTGCAGCCAGGCCAGACCGGCTTCGGCCTCGCTACGGTTGCCGCCACTGCGCCCGCCCAGCAACAGCAGGTGATCCACCTGCTGTTGTCGAAGCAAGGCCATCGCCCGGCGCAGGCGCAGGCGATAGTCGCGCTGCGGATGGTCGTGCCCCAGCCGCTGCCCGAACACCAGCACGGTCATCCGGCGCGGTGGCGCCAGCGGGCTGCGCACGGCAATCCGCCAGACATGGATCAGGTAGCCCAGCCACACCAGCCCGGCACTCAGCAGCATGACCAGCACCGTCACCAGTGCGGCGTATTGCACGTCGCGATCACGCAGGTAGCGCAGGCGGCGTTGCGCGGGGGAGATGCTGGGAGACAAGGGCGCAGGCACGGGGAAAGGAGTAGCAGTGTGCGCAAACGCCACGGGCCACGCAATTCAGTGAAGGCGACCCTCACATTCGTCGCGGTGGCGACAAGGCGCCGATCAGACTAGGCAAGCCCCGGAGCGCCCGCTACGCTCCGGCGGATGTCTTTGTCGATGATGCCTCTCGCGGTTACCGCGTACACCGCCACTTCCGCCATGGGCCACGGCTTGGCCGCGCAGCGCGAAACGCTGGAGCGCATGCGCAGCGGCCTGCGCCCCAACGATTTCGGCAGCGCGCCGCTGGCGTGCTGGATCGGTCGGGTCGACGGGCTGGAGCAGGCCGCCCTGCCCGCGGAATATGCACCTTGGGAATGCCGCAACAACCGGCTGGCCTGGCTGGGGCTGAACCAGGATGGCTTTTTGGCCCGGGTGCAGGACGCGCGGCAGCGTCATGGCGCCGGCCGCATCGGTCTGTTCGTGGGCACGTCCACCTCCAGCATCGGCGCCACCGAGGAGGCGTATCGACGGCTCGACCCCGATGGCGGTTTTCCCGCCGACATGCTGCGCCCGGCGATCCACGCGCCGCATTCGCTGGCGGCCTTCGCCGCCACCGCGCTGGGGCTGGAAGGCCCCTGCCTCACCGTATCCACGGCGTGCTCGTCCAGCGCCAAGGTGTTCGCCAGCGCGCAGCGGATGATCGCGCTGGGGCTGATCGATGTGGCGGTGGTGGGCGGCGTGGATACCTTGTGCGACAGCGTGCTGTTCGGCTTCAACGCGCTGGAGCTGGTGTCGACGCAGCCGTGTCGCCCGTTCGACGTGGCGCGCGACGGCATTTCGATCGGCGAGGCGGCGGGCTTTGCCCTGTTGCAGCGGGTGGAAGCGGCGCCGCAGGCACCGCGGCTGCTGGGCTACGGCGAGGCCAGCGACGCGCACCATATGTCCACGCCGCATCCGCAGGGGCTGGGCGCGGGGCTGGCGCTGCATGCGGCGCTGGCGCGGGCCGGGCTCGAGGCGACACAGGTCGATTACATCAACCTGCATGGCACGGCCAGCCAGAAGAATGACGAGGTGGAAGCCGCGCTGGTCAGCCGCACGTTTCCGGCCACCACGCGGGCCAGTTCGACCAAGGGTTTCACCGGCCACACGCTGGGCGCGTCCGGCATCCTGGAAGCGACCGTGGCACTGCAGGCGATCGAATACGGCCTGGTCCCCGGCAATCTCGGCGGCGACACGCCGGACCCGGCTTGCGGCCCCTGCTTCGCCTGGCGCAACGAGCACCGGCCGGTGCGGGTGGCGCTGAGCAATTCCTTCGGTTTCGGTGGCAACAACGCCTGCCTGGCGTTCGCGACGGCGGGGTTTGCGGCATGAGCGCGCGGCGTATCCACGTCGAGGGCATGGGCGTGTGGTCGCCGCAACTGGGCGATTTCGATGCCTTGCGCAGCCTGCTCGATGGCGGCTCCCCGCCGCCGCCGGCGGCGCGTCCAGCGGCGGCCATGATGGCGCCGAACGAGCGCCGTCGCGCGCCGGAAAGCGTGCTGATGGCGGTCGAGGTGGCCGGCCAGGCGGTGACCATGAGCGGGCGCGAGGCGGCGACCCTGGCCTGCGTTTTCGCCTCGTCGCATGGCGAGCAATCGATCACCGACTACATGTGCGCCACGCTGGCGCACTCGCCAACCGAACTGTCGCCGACCCGCTTCCACAACTCGGTGCACAACGCGCCGGTCGGCTACTGGACGATCGCGGTGGGTTGTCACGAGCCGTCCACCGCCGTGTGCGCGCATCGCGCCAGCTTCGGCGCCGGCCTGCTGGAGGCCGCCGGCCAGGTGTTGGCCGAGCAGCGGCCCGTTCTGCTGGTATGCGCCGACACCGCCGGCAGCGGGCCGCTGGGCAAGGTCATCGGCGGTGAACAACCGTTCGCCTGCGCGCTGGTGCTGGCCCCCACGGCAAGCGCGGCGACGCGGGCGCGGCTCGATATCCGCTTGAACGGCGGCGGTGCGCCGACCGAACTGGTGCCGCCGCTGAGTGGCTGGCGCGCGGGCAATGCATCCGCCGAAGCGCTGCCGTTGCTGGCCGTGCTGGCCCGCGGCTCTGGCCGCTGCCAGCTGGCTGCCGGCGCTCAACTGGGCCTGCAGATCGACATGGAGGCGGTCGCTTGAACACCCCGCGCTGGTGCGTGCTGATTCCCTGCCTCAATGAAGAGGCGGCCATCCAGTCGGTGGTGGAATCCGTGCTGGCGCTGGGCGCACCGGTGATCGTGATCGACGACGGCTCGGGCGACCGCACCCCGGAGATCGTGGCCGCATTGCCGGTGACCTTGCTGCGCCACACGCGACGCCGCGGCAAGGGCGAAGCCCTGCGGCGCGGCTTTCGCGAAGCACTGAGCCAGGGTTACGACGCCGTGGTGACGATGGATGGCGACGGCCAGCACCTGGCCAGCGACATCCCGCGCATCGCCGCCGCTGCCGCCCGCTACCCCGACCACATCGTGATCGGCGCGCGCCTGCTGGACAAGGATCAGCAACCCAAGGGCCGCCGCTGCGCCAATGCCGTGGCCGACTGGGGCGTCTCCTGGGCCTGCGCGCAGCCGGTGGTCGACACCCAGAGCGGACAGCGCTGGTATCCGCGCGCGGCGCTGGAACTGGTCGACCTGTCGGCGGAAAACTTCGTGTTCGAGGCGGCCATCCTGATCGTCGCCTCGCGCGAGAAGAAGATCGGCGTGGTCTCGGTGCCGATCGCTTCGCGCTACCATGGTCAGTTCCGACCCAGCCATTTCAGCCCGGTGCGCGATGTTGTCCGCATCACGGTTTACACCATTGGCCGGGTCGTGCATTACGGGGACATCATGAGCAGTCATCGCCGATCGCTGCGTGCACCGACGATCGTGCAGGACTTCTCCACGGGGAACAGTTGAGCCATGGAAAACGCGGGTTTGCTGGTGCAGTTGGTGGTGATCCTCACGGCGTCGCGCACGCTGGCGTGGCTGCTGCGTCGGCTCGGCCAGCCACGGGTGATCGGCGAGATGCTGGCCGGCCTGGCCTTGGGCCCGATGTTGCTGGGTGCCCTGGCGCCGCAGTGGCAGCAATGGCTGTTTGCTCCCGCGACGCTGCCGGCGCTCGACGCGCTGAGCCAGTTGGGGCTGGTGCTGTTCATGCTGATCGTGGGCGCCGAGTTGCGCCTGCCGACCGGTTCGCGCCACGCGCTGCGCACCGCCGGCGCGGTGGGCGTGCTGGCGGTGCTGCTGCCGATGGCGCTGAGTCTCCTGATCGCGCCCAGCCTGCAGGCGCGTTTCGCCCCGCCTGGGGTGGGATTCTGGCCGTTCGCGATGTTCCTGGCCGCCGCCATCGGCATCACCGCCATGCCGGTGCTGGCGCGCATCCTCAAGGATTCGGGCCGCACCCAGACACCCGTGGGCCAACTGGCGCTGGCCAGCGCGGCGGTGGCGGATGTGCTGGCGTGGCTGGCGCTGGCCGGCGCCATGGCGATGGCATCGTCGCAGGGCGACTGGACGCCGTTCTGGCGGGCCCTGCTGGGCGTGGTGGCGATGCTGGTGCTGTGCCTGGGCGTGCTGCGTCCGTGGCTCGCCTGGCTGTTGCGCCGGCACGGGCAATTGGGACGTCCAAACGGCTATATGCTGGCCGTGCTGCTGATCGGCACGTTTGCCTGCGGTGCGCTGACCCACTGGATGCACCTGCACGCGGTATTCGGCGCGTTCCTGTTCGGCGTGGCGCTGCCGCGCAATGACACCATGCTGGCCAGCCTGATCGTGCGACTGGAAAACATCACCGTCATCGCGCTGCTGCCGGTGTTTTTCGCCTTGGCCGGCCTCAGCACCACGGTCACCGCGTTCGGTACGCATGCGCTCGGCCCGCTGTTGCTGATCCTGCTGGTGGCCGTGGGCGGCAAGCTGTGCGGCGGCATGCTGGGTGCGCGGCTGGGCGGCTACCGCTGGCGCGAAAGCCTGGCGGTGGGCTCGCTGATGAACGCGCGCGGCATGATGGAGCTGATCGTGCTGAAGGTCGGCCTGGATGCCGGCGTGCTGGGAAATGAGCTGTTCACCGTACTGCTGGTGATCGCGATCATCACCACGATGATGGCCACGCCGATGCTGGTGGCACTGGACCGCCGGCCCGCTGCGCCACCGCGGCCGATGATCCCCGACACCATGCCGCACGCACCCCCGCTGGAGTAGACATGCCCGACACCATGGACGGCCAAACCACCCCTCACGACCTCGTCATTCTGGGCGGCGGCCTGGCCGGGCTGACACTGGCGCTGCAACTGCACGACAGGCTTCCCGAGCTCGATATCGTGGTGCTGGAGCGCGCTACCCATCCGCTGCCGCTGGCCGCGCACAAGGTGGGCGAATCGACCGTCGACATCGGCGCGCACTACTTCGGCGAAACCCTGGGCCTGCGCGATTACCTGCAGCGCGAACACATCCTGAAGTTCGGCCTTCGCTACTTCTTCACCCACGGCAGCAGCGAGATCGATGCCGTTGCCGAGCTGGGCGTCAGCGAGGTCTTCCCCGCCCCCAGCTACCAGCTGGACCGCGGCATCTTCGAGAATTTCCTGGGCGAGGAAGCGGTTCGCCGCGGCATCGATTTCCGCCAGGGCACCCACGTGCGCGGCTTCGACCTGGGCAAGAACCGCGACGGCCATGTCGTGCGCTGCAGCGACGCGGATGGCGACCACGTCCTGCATGCGCGCTGGCTGGTGGATGCCTCCGGTCGCGCCGGATTGGTGCGGCGGCGGCTGGATCTCACGGTGGACAACGGCCACCACGTCAACGCCGCGTGGTTCCGCGTCGACGAGCGGCTCAAGCCCGACGACTGGTCCGATGACGCGGACTGGTGCCGCCGCTGCACGCCGCCCGAGCGCTGGCGCTCCACCAACCACCTGTGCGGCCCTGGCTACTGGGTATGGCTGATTCCGTTGGCCTCGGGCGCGCATTCGGTCGGCATCGTGGCCGACGCGGCCATGCACCCGCTGGAAGAGTTCAACACCTTCGAACGCGCCCAGGCGTGGTTGGCGCGCCATCAGCCGGCGGTGGCGCGCGAAGTGGCGCGCTGCGCCGACAAACTGCTGGATTTCCGCTTCCTGCGCAATTATTCCTACGGTTGCTCGCAGCTGTTCAGCGCCGACCGCTGGGCGCTGGCGGGCGAGGCCGGTGCGTTCCTCGATCCGTTCTATTCCCCCGGCAGCGACTTCATCGCCATCGGCAACACCTACATCTGCCAGCTGATCGCCGATGACCGCGCCGGCCTGCCGCTGGCGCCGCGCGTGCGCAGCTACGAGCGGCTGTACCAGTCGTTCTACGACAGCATGCTGCAGATCTTCCGCGACCAGTACCCGCTGTTCGGCGACGTGACCGTGATGGCCGCCAAGATCATCTGGGATCACGCGTTCTACTGGGGCGTGCTGTGCCAGCTGGTGTTCCAGCAGCGGCTGGCCGACGTGGCGCTGTTCGCCGACGTGGCACCCGAGCTGGCGCTGGCGCAGGAGCTCAACCAGCGCATGCAGGCGCGCTTCCGCCAATGGCACGAAACCACCATCCCGCAAAACCCGCCGGTGATCTTCGACCAGCGCCAGCTGCCGTGGTTCGTGGCCCTCAACAAAGGC
>DATJCF010000337.1:0-2936 GCA_035514935.1 Rhodanobacter sp.
CATGGCGGCCGGTTCGACCGCGTCGACGATGTAGCCGGCGATGGTCCGCCACCACTGCGCGCGGTGCAGCGCGTCGCTGGTGGGTCGCGGTGCCAGGATGGGGGCGGTGTGCAGGCCGCCTTCCTCCGCGCTGGGACTGGAGCGGGCCAACATATAGGTGCGGACGGCGAGCACGCCGGTGGTGCCTGCCGCATCGGCGGGCAGCGCGAACCGCAGCGGTCGTGTGCCGACCAGACGCAGGTCGGGGCCGAGCCGGCCGGAGCCGCCCAGCAGTTGGCCGTTCCAGTACAGCGCATAGCCATCGTCGACCAGGGTCGGTCCCAGGATGTCCCATGACGTGCTGGTGCCCGGCACTGTCACCGTGCGTCGATACCAGGCGTAGCCGTGATAGCCCGGGTAGCCGTGCGCGCTCCATCCGCCCACGTAATCGGGCAGGCCCACGTCGCCGTCATGCTGGCCGGGCGGTGCGGTCAGATCCATCGTCTGCCAGCCGCTGTCGTCGATGTCGGCGGCCGCCCAGTGCAGATCGTCGCCGGTATGGAATCGCCAGCTGCCATCGAGCAGGGTGGAGGCGGCGCGCAGCGGCGCCGGATCGGGACGGCCGCCGATGGCCAGGACAGCGATCATGGCTGCCACGGTCAGCAACGTCACGATGACGATGCCCGCGATCCATTTCCGCTGTGTCGCGTCGGTTGGCGTCGCCGCCGAAGGGAGCGATGAAGACTTCATGCGGTGACCTCTTTGCCGGGATGTCGATGCCGTCAGCCGAAAGTTGGAGACCGATGTGGAGGTGGCGCGACGAGAATCCGGGCGAACGCCTTGCGGGTTCAGGTGCGGGCTTCATGCTACCGCGACGGCGTTCCGGGCACCTTTTGCAAGGAAGCGGCATCACACATGCACCGCAACTCGGCCGAGGGAAGCACGATGAACATTCAAGTACTGCTGTGGGTCGCCGTCGCCCTGTTTGCCATCAGCGCGGCGGGTGGACTGGTGATGGCGGGTGTCAGGACGTTTGGCGATCGCAATCCGCCGGCATGGCTGGCGATGCTGCATGGGTTGCTGGCCGGCGCAGGATTGACGCTGCTTCTGTTCGGGGCCTTTACCGTGGGCCTTCCCCGGTTCGCCGTATGGGCCGTCATCCTGTTCGTGCTCGCCGCGCTGGGTGGCGTCTTCCTGAATCTTGGCTACCAGGAAAAGCGCGAGCTGCTGCCCAAGCCGGTGATGTACCTGCACGCGTCGATCGCCGTGGTGGGGTTCATCCTGTTGATCGTGGCCGCGATCGGGTAAGTCGCTCGGACGGTTTCGCCGCCGGCGCAAAATCCGGGACGGCATCGTCGATCCGTCGCCGCGCCCGCTATTTCGCCCGTGCCATGCAACGCTGCCAGCGTTGGTTCACGCGCCCGGCAAACCATGCGGTGGTGAGCTTGCGGGTGATCTTCGGGCTCTTCAGCGTGATGCCCGGCAGCTGCGCGCGCGGCAGCGGTTTGTGTTCGATGGCGTCGGCCAGTGCATACACGCGGGCGTAGAGTTTGCTGTCTGCAAAGTCGTGGCGCTCGCCCTGTTCCAGGGCGCGATGGACGGCCCGATCACTCATGTCCAACCGTGCGGACAAGGTACGCACGGCCAATTCCGTGGCACCGGGGCGATCGCCGAAACCGGCGTCCGGTGGCACCAGGTCGCCGTCCAGCGCCAGCGGGATGCCGGAAGCGATGCTCACCGCATGCTGGAACGCGGCGTTGCGGCTGGCGTACCAGCCGGCGTTGAAATCGGCGAAGCGATAGAGCGGCTGCAGGTAATCCACGGGGTAGCCGAGCAAGTGCGCGATGCCGAAGTACATGCCACCGCGGCGGCTGAACACCTCGTCACGGATCGAGCGCTGCACCGGATACGGATAGTCCTGCGCATGCGCCTCGGCGAAGACGATACTCACCTGCATCGGTCCACCGGTGTGCACCGGATTGAAGTCGCCGAACAGGCGTTTGCCGAGCGGCACCATGCCGATGAAATCCTGAAAGATCCCGCTCAACTGTTTCTCGGTGCGCGCCGCCGCCAGCCGTTCGCTGTAGCGGCGGCCATCGGGCGACTTCAACCACAGCGCCGCGTCCACCAGGAAACCGGGCACGTGTTTCGCGGCGGCGCGGCGGTCCATCTCCTGCTGCGCGATCTTTGCCAGCCCCGGCACCACCGGGTCGACCTTGAAACCCGATTCCTGCTCGGCCACCGCCAGCACCGCACACAGGTTGGACGCCTGCGGTTCGATGCCTTGCGCCGCGAAGGCCACCTGGATGTCGGTGGCCCAGCCCTCGCGATCGGTCACGCCGGCGGGCATCAACCGCACGATCTGCGCACGCACCTGTGCCGGGCTGCGCGGCGGTTGGGTTGGCTGGGAGGCGCAGCCCGCCAGCAACGCTGCGGCCAGCCATGCGGCCAGGCGGCGACGCAAGGCGGGCGGGGATGGATGGTCGGGCGCTGCAGCGGGCATGTTCATGTCAGGCCGGTCATCTGCCAGAACAGGGGACAGGGGATGTTCTGTACAGGGAGCGCGGTGAAGCAGCAAGTCGATGACTCGCACGCTTCACCGCACAAAGTTCGGCGGCGGGTGGTACCCGCCTTGTCGCCATCACGATTCAACAAAACGCTGCAGTCGCGTCAGCGCCGCGCCCCACTGCGCGCTGATCGTGTCCAGTGCCTGGCGTGCCTCGTCCAGCCGGGCCGGCGTGAACTCCCACAACCGTTCGCGGCCCTGGCGCAGGTCCTGGACCAGGCCGGCGTCGGCAAGTACCTGCAGATGTTTGGTGACGGCTTGGCGTGTGATGTTGGTGCCCGCGGTGAGCTGGGCGATCGATAGCGCGCCGCCGGCACACAACGCGACGACCAGCCGCAGCCGGGTGGCATCGCCCAGCGCGGCGAATACCGGCGCGCTGGCGGACAACGCG
>DATJCF010000338.1:0-10264 GCA_035514935.1 Rhodanobacter sp.
CTCGTTGTACAGCTCGCTCATGCGGTAACGCTCGATCAGGTAGCGCAGCAGCACCATGATCACCGACGCCGCCGGCAACGCCAGCAGGATGCCGAGAAAGCCGAACAGGTAGCCGCCGGCCAGCACCGCAAAAATGACTGCCACCGGGTGCAGGCCGATCTTGTCGCCGACCAGCTTGGGCACCAGCACGTAGCCTTCCAGCAACTGGCCCACGCCGAACACCGCGCACACCAGCAACACATGGGTCCAGTCGCCGAACTGCACCAACGCCGCGATGACGGCCGCCACGAAGCCGATGATGAAGCCCAGATACGGCACGAAGCTGAGCAACCCGGCGACGATGCCGATCAGCAGGCCCACCGACAGTCCGACGAAACCCAGGCCGGCACCATAAAACACACCCAGCGCCAGCATCACCAGCAACTGGCCGCGCACGAACGCGCCCAGGATGCTGTCCGACTCGCGCGCCAGGTGCGCGATGGTGGGCTGGATCGAGCGCGGCAGCATGCGGTCGATGGTGGCCACCAGCCGATCCCAGTCGCGCAGCAGGTAGAACGCCACCACCGGGATCAGCACCAGGTTGGTCAGCCACATCGCGATACCCAGGCCCGAGCGCGATACCCGCCCCAGCACGGTCGCGGTGACGGTGCCGATGGAACCGATATGCGCCTTGATCGCCTCCAGCAGGCGGTCGCTGTCGAAGGTGTCCGGGTCCAGGTGCAGCCGGTCGCGCAGCCACGGCCAGGCGATGTGCTGCGCCCAGTCGCCGTAACGCGGCAGGTTCTCGATGAGGTTTTCCACCTGCCGCGCGATCAGCGGAATCAGCAGCAGCAATACGCCACAGACCGCCAGCAGCAGCACCACGAACACCACCGTGGCGGCCCATATGCGCTTCAGGCCCAGCCGCTCCAGCCGGTCGGCCAGCGGGTCGCCCAGGTAGGCCAGCATGGCGGCCACCGCGAACGGCATCAGCACCGGTGCCAGCAGCCAGATCAGCCAGCCGATGATCGCGGTGATCGCCAGCATCTGCCAGCGGTGCGAGATGTCCTGGTTCACGAGTCGTTTCCCGGCGCCGTCGACGGACATCAGTGCAGCCAGCGCAGGCTGGCATCGGCGCCATCGTGCGGCGCGTCCTGCAGCAGGCGTCCGCCGGCGGCCAGGCTGGTGGCCAGCGCCGCCGCCGGCAGTGCCGCCCTGATTTCCAGCATGATGCCGTCATCCTGCGCGCCCAGCGTGGTCACGCTGCGCACGGTGGGGTCGGCGTTGAGCATCGACAACAGGTTGGCATACGCCATGGCCGAACCCACCCCGTCCACCCACAGCCGACTGGTGCTGACGGTGGCGCTGACCACATTGAGTTGCTGGCCCACGCGACCGACGGCGCCGGCGCCGGCGTCGGCCAGCACGGCGTCTTCGGTAGCGCCCTGATTGCTCCACCGCTGCGCTTTTCCGCCGGAAACCAGCACCCAGTCACCACCGCCGTCATGCAGGCTGCCGAGCAGGACCAGGCCGGTGTGGTATTGCTGATTGATCGACGCCAGCGCGGCCGGGTCCGCCGCGGCCACGCGCGCCAGGTCCGGCGTGCTGGCAGGGGCGGGATACACCACGCCGGTGCCGCCCGCCGTTACCGCCTGGGCCAGGCTGCCCAGGTCATCCTGCGGCAACAACTGGCCATCGCTGCCCTTCACCAACAACAGCACGGGCGGTTTCACGCCGGCGCGGGAGACACCCAGTGTGTCGATCAACCGCCGTACCGCGCCGGGTTCGAAATTCACCTGCAGCGAAAGGCCGCCGCCGTCCGCCTTGGCGTACTGGAACTGCTGCACCAGCGAGCGCGCCTTGCCCAGCGCGTCGGCGTAACCGGCCTTGCTGCGCAGATCCTGCCCGCCCGCCACGCGTACCAGCACCTGGCCCAGCGCCGTGGCGAACGCCTCGTCGCGCTGGCCGCTGCTGGTGTCGCTGACCGGTACCGTGACCGAATACGGCGAACCCGAGATCTGCGCGTGCAGTGGCGACCACGCCACAAACGCCAGCAACAGGGCGACAATCGACAGACGGGACAGGCGCATAAGCATGGATTCTTGGCGGACTACTGCGGGAAGTCTGCCCAATCGCGCTGCCAGCGTCCATGACGACCGCGCCGGATGTCGGAAAAGCTGCCGCGCCGGCGGCCGACCGCGGCCACATACTGCTAAACTTGCGCGTTTCATCCAGCCGGTTTACGCCATGTCAGACGCCCTCACCTACCGCGCCGCCGGCGTCGACATCGACGCGGGCAATGCACTGGTCGAACGCATCAAGCCGCTGGTCAAGCGCACGCAGCGCCCGGAAGTGATGGGCGGGCTGGGCGGCTTCGGCGGCCTGTTCGACCTTTCCGGCCGCTACAAGGAGCCCGTGCTGGTGTCGGGCACCGACGGCGTCGGCACCAAGCTGAAGCTGGCGCAGATCCTCGGCCGCCACGACACCATCGGCATCGACCTGGTCGGCATGTGCGTCAACGACGTGCTGGTGCAGGGCGCCGAGCCGCTGTTCTTCCTCGATTATTTCGCCACCGGCAAGCTGGACGTGGACACCGCCGCGGCCGTGGTCGGTGGCATCGCGCGCGGCTGCGAACTGGCCGGCTGCGCCCTGATCGGCGGCGAGACGGCTGAAATGCCCGACATGTACCCGCCGGGCGAATACGACCTGGCCGGGTTCACCGTGGGCGCGGTGGAAAAATCGCAGATGCTCAGCGGCGCCGGTATCGTGGCCGGCGACGTGATCCTGGGCGTGGCCTCGTCCGGCCCGCACTCCAACGGCTATTCGCTCATCCGCAAGATCCTGGAGCGCGCCGGCAATCCGCTCGATCTCGACCTCGGCGGCGTAAAGCTGGCCGATGCGCTGATGGCGCCCACCACCATCTATGTGAAGTCGATGCTGGAGCTGCTGCGCGCGCAGTCGGATCAGGTGCACGGCATGGCCCACATCACCGGCGGCGGGCTGAAGGAAAACATCATCCGCGTGGTGCCGGATGGGCTGGGCATCGCGCTGCAGGCATCGGCGCTGACCTTGCCGCCGGTGTTCGACTGGCTGATGCGCGAGGGCAACGTGGCGCGCGAGGAAATGTGGCGCACGTTCAACTGCGGCGTCGGCTTCACGGTCATCCTGCCGGCCGACGCGGTGGCTGCGGCCTCGGCGCTGCTGGCCACGCACGGGCTGGCCAGCTCGGTGATCGGCGAAGTGGTGACCGCTGCGGGTGACGAGCGCGTGCGGATCGGCTGAGTACCCACGTTGATCGCCACCCTTTCTTCCACCGACGCCACTGATGCAGGCCAGGTGAGCGCGACTCCGCTCAAGGTCGCCGTGCTCGCTTCCGGTCGCGGCAGCAATCTCGCGGCCTTGCTGGCCGCGCGCGATCGCGGCGAACTGCCGGTGGATTTCGTGCTGGTGGGCAGCGACAAGGCCAGCGCGCATGCCTTGCAACTGGCCGAAGCGGCGGGCATCGCCACGCTGGCGCTGAGCCCGCGCAACTATCCGGACCGGCGCAGCTTCGACCTGGACCTGCTGGCCCGCATCGCCGCCAGCGGCGCCGAAATACTGGTGCTGGCCGGCTTCATGCGGGTGCTGGACGGCGAAGCGCTGGCGCCGTGGATCGGCCGCGTGATCAACATCCACCCCTCGCTGCTGCCCAAGTATCGCGGCCTGCACACGCACCGCCGCGCGCTGGAAGCCGGCGACCGCGAGCACGGCGCCAGCGTGCATTACGTCACCGCCGAACTCGATGGCGGACCGCTGATCGCGCAGGCCCGCATCACCGTCCACCCCGACGACGACGAGGACACGCTGGCGCAGCGACTGCTGCCACTGGAGCACCGCCTGCTGCCCATCGTGCTGAGCCTGATGGCCAGCCGCCGCCTGCGCTGGAGCGACGACGGCGCGCAACTGGATGGCCAGCCGCTGCGGACCCCGCTGGCGCTGGGTGAGCACGGCCTGCACCTGCCTTGACGCGCGGTTCAGCCCGGCCGCGGCAGACTCGACCGATGATTATCCGCTCCCTGTTCGTTTCGCTTGTTGGCGCTGCGCTGCCGTTCGGCAGCACGGCCATGGCCGCTGCCGCCAAAACGCCCACGGCCTTTTCCGCCACCTATCGCGTCACCCAGGGCGGCATGCCCCTGGGCGACGCCAAGGTCTCCTTGCGCCCAGCCGGCGACGGCGAATGGGTCTACAGCAAGAGCATCAAAGGCAGTGGCGGCATGGCAGCGCTGCTGGCGGCCAATCTTGAGGAAAGCTCGCGTTTTCGCTGGAAGGGCGCCGTGCCGGAGGCGATCAGCTACGACTACCAGCTGACGTCCGCGATCAAGAGCAAGCAGCGCCACCTGCGCGTGGACTGGGCGAAAAAGCAGGTCAGCGTGGACGAAGGCAAGGGCGCAAACACCTACCCGGCCGCGCCCGGCATGGTGGAGCGCAACACCTTGGCGCTGGCCATCGGCATGGCTCTGCGCGATGGCAGCAAGAACCTGGCGTTGCCGGTGGCCGTCAAGCAGCAGGTCGAAACCCAGAACTTCAAGGTGACCGGCAAGGAGGCCATCAAGGTGCCGGCCGGCAGCTTCGACGCCGAACGGGTCGAACGCACCGATGCCGATCGCGGCTTCAGTGCCTGGTACGTGCCCGACCAGTACCCGCTGCCGGTGAAGCTGTCGCAGCACGATGGCGGCAATGTGGAGATGGAACTGCTGAGCTATCACGCCGACTGAGGCACTCGCCGCTTTTCTGCAGGAGCGCACCCTGTGCGCGATTGCTTTCCGTCACGTCGGGCGAAAAGCATCGCGCACAGGGTGCGCTCCTACAACGCCGGCAATGACCGGCGCGGCACCCGCTGACTCAGTTCGGCAGCCGGCGAATCTTGGCGCCCAAGGTGCCGAGCTTCTCCTCGATGTTCTCGTAGCCGCGATCGATGTGGTACACGCGATCGACGGTGGTGTCGCCGTGAGCCACCAGGCCGGCCAGTACCAGGCAGGCCGAGGCGCGCAGGTCGGTGGCCATGATCGGTGCGCCGCTCATCTGGCCGACGCCCTTGATCACCGCGGTGTTGCCTTCCAGGTGGATGTCCGCACCCAGCCGCTGCAGCTCGTGCGCGTGCATGAAACGGTTCTCGAACACCGTTTCGGTGATGACGCCGGTGCCTTCGGCCACACAGTTGAGCGCGGTGAATTGCGCCTGCATGTCGGTCGGAAACGCGGGGTACGGCGCGGTGCTGATGTTGACCGCCTTCGGCCGCCGCCCGCCCATGTCCAGCTCGATCCAGTCGTCGCCCGTCGAAATGTGCGCGCCAGCCTCTTCCAGCTTGGACAGCACCGCATCCAGCGTGTTGGCGCGCGCATGCCGCGCCCGCACCTTGCCGCCGGTGATCGCCGCGCCAACCAGGAAGGTACCGGTCTCGATGCGGTCGGGCAGCACGTGGTAATCCGTGCCGTGCAGCCGCTCCACGCCGTGGATCACCAGGGTGGAGGAACCGATGCCCTCGATCTGCGCGCCCATCGCGATCAGGCAGTGCGCCAGGTCGACCACCTCGGGCTCCTGCGCCGCGTTCTCGATCACCGTGGTGCCCTGCGCCAGCGTGGCGGCCATCATGATGTTCTCGGTACCGGTGACGGTGACCATGTCCATCAGGATGCGCGCGCCCTTGAGCCGCTTGGCGCGGGCCTTGATGTAACCGTTTTCCACGCTGATGTCCGCGCCCAGCGCACGCAGGCCGCGGATGTGCTGATCCACCGGGCGCGAGCCGATGGCGCAGCCGCCGGGCAGCGACACCTCGGCCTGGCCGAAGCGCGCCACCAGCGGGCCCAGCACCAGGATCGAGGCACGCATGGTGCGCACCAGGTCGTACGGCGCCACGCAGGTATTGGTGGTGCGCGGGTCGACGTGCATCTTCATGCGGTCGTCCAGCACCAGTTGCACGCCCATCTGGCCCAGCAGCTCGATGAAGGTGGTGACGTCGTGCAGGTGCGGCACATTGCCCACGCTGACCGGTTCGTCAGCCAGCAGGCAGGCGGCGAGGATGGGCAGCACGGCGTTTTTCGCGCCGGAAATGCCCACGTCGCCGTGGAGCGGCGTGCCACCGCTGATCAGGATCTTGGCCATCGTTGTCCTTCGAAAAAATGTATCGGAAGCGCGGCGACTTCAGCGGCGCGCCGCTTCCTCGGACGTCAGCGTTGTCAGGGCCAGTGCGTGAATTTCCCCACCCATCAGCTCACCCAGTGTGGCGTATACCATCCGGTGGCGGGCCAGCGGCAGTTTGCCTGCGAATTGATCGGCAAGCACGGTGGCTTCGAAATGGACGCCATCGGCGCCACTGACCTCGGCCCGCGCGCCCGGCAACCCGGCTTCGATCAGCGATTTGATGCGGTCAGTATCCATGGACTTCACGACTGATGGCACATAACCGGGGCGATTCGACCCTGCCCAACGGCTTATGACTGTAAAATGCGAATCGGCCATGATAGTGGAAATTTCATGTCGCAGAAACGACGATGAGCCGTCTCGTCGCCCGGCCGACCGGCAATACGCCACGATGACTCCCTTATTCGAGCTCCCATGAACGCACGCATCGCCCCGCCTGCCACCGTCGCGCTGCAGCCCGACGCCATCATTCGCCATGCGCGGGCCGTGATTGCGACCGAGGCGGAGGCCATCGGCGCGCTGGAGCCGCGCATCGGCACCGATTTCGTGGAGGCGTGCCGGCTGATCCTGAACTGCCACGGTCGCGTGGTGGTCACCGGCATGGGCAAATCCGGGCATGTGGCGCGCAAGATCGCCGCCACCCTGGCCTCCACCGGCACGCCGTCGTTCTACGTGCACCCGGGCGAGGCCAGCCACGGCGACCTGGGCATGATCATGCCGCAGGACATCGTGCTGGCGCTGTCCTATTCCGGCGAAACCGACGAGGTGCTGTTCATCCTGCCCACGCTCAAGCGCGAGGGGATACCGCTGATCGCGATCACCGGCAAGCCCGGCTCCTCGCTGGCGCGGCAGGCCGATGTGCACCTGGATGGCAGCATCAGCTGCGAAGCCTGCCCACTGGGCCTGGCGCCCACCACCAGCACCACTGCGGCGCTGGTGCTGGGCGACGCGCTGGCCATCGCCTTGCTGGAAGCGCGCGGATTTACCTCGGACGATTTCGCCCGCTCGCATCCGGCCGGCAGCCTGGGGCGCCGCCTGCTGCTGCGGATCAGCGACGTGATGCATACCGGGGACGACGTGCCGCGGGTGGCGCCGGACGTCGGCCTCACCACGGCGCTGGTCGAGATGACCCGCAAGCATCTGGGCATGACCGCGGTGGTGGATGCCGACGATCGCCTGCTGGGCGTGTTCACCGACGGCGACCTGCGCCGTGCGCTGGACGACGTGGGTGTGGATCTGCGCGGCGCCACCGTCACCGAACTGATGACCCGCGGCCCCAAGACCATCGGCCCGGAGAAGCTGGCGGCCGAAGCGGCGCAGTTGATGGAAAAGCACCAGATTCACGCCCTGTTGGTGGTCGACGCCGACCAGCGCGTGGTCGGCGCGCTGAATATTCATGACCTGCTGCGTGCCCGCGTGGTTTGATGGGGCCTTCGACCCGCTCGCCAATCACCCACCACGCATGACTGACAGCTATCTCGCCCACCTCCCCGCCGACCTGCTCGCCCGCGCCGCCGCCATCCGCCTGGCGGTGTTCGACGTGGACGGCACCCTGACCGATGGCCACCTGCATTACAGCGAGGACGGCCGCGAAACCAAGGTCTTCCATGTGCACGACGGGCTCGGCCTGAAACGGTTGCAGGCCAACGGCGTGCAGGTGGCCATCATCACCGCGCGAATCAGCCACCCCGTGGCACTGCGCGCCGAGGAGCTGGACATCGCCCACGTCTACCAGGGCCAGGGCGACAAGCGCGCCTGTCTGCGCGAACTGCTCGAAGCGCTGAACCTGACGCCGGCGCAGGCCGCCTTCGTGGGCGACGACCTGCCCGATCTGGCCCCGATGCGCATGGCCGGGCTGGCGGTGGCGGTGGCCAACGCGCATCCCTGGCTGGCCGCGCAGGCGCACTGGCAAACCAGCCGCCGCGGCGGCGAAGGCGCGGCGCGCGAAGTGTGCGACCTGATCCTGCTGGCCCAGGGCAAGGCCGATGCGGAGCGGGAGCGCTGGCAGTGAACATCCGCCGCTACCTGCGCGACCGCCGCCTGCCGGTGGCGATCGTGGGGCTGGCGCTGGCCGCGGGGCTTGCCCAGACCTTGCTGTTGTGGATGGGCCCGCCGCCGAAAACCAACGACTTCGTGGGCCCGCCGCGTTCCGGCTACACGCTCACCGATGCCCGCGTCACGAAATACAACAGCGAGGGCCTGGCCGCCTTCCACCTGGTGGCGCCGCACGTCGAGCGACGCGAAGGCGACGATTCGCTGTACATCAACTCACCTACCTTCGACCTGCCCTCGAACCTGCCCGGCGTGCCTGACTGGAAAGGCGAATCGCTGTACGGCTGGGTCGACAAGGCCGGCACGCTGCTGAAATTGCAGGGCCCCGTCTACATGCACCGGCCCGCCTACGACGACACCCCCGCCACCGAGCTGCACACCGCCGACATCACCGCCTGGCCCAAGGACAACCGCATGCAGACGGCGGCCGCGGCGCAGATGGTGCAAGGGGGCACTAGAATCACCGGTCTTGGCATGCGTGCCAACCTCAACGACAAACACTTGGAGCTGCTCGATGACGTCCACGCCACGTTCCCGCCGCGCAAGCGCTAGCGCCGCCTGGCTCGTGCTGGGGCTGCTTGCGCTGTCGCCGGCCTTCGCCAAACAGAGCGACCGCGACCAGCCGATGCAGGTCGACGCCAAGCACTTCGACGGCTTCCAGAAGCCGAACACGGTCAGCACCCTGACCGGCAGCGTGGTGATCCGCCAGGGCTCGCTCAAGGCCACCGGCGCCGAAGCCAAGGTCCACTTCGACGGCGAAAGCCAGATCGACCGCGTCGTCATCACCGGCAGCCCCGCACATCTCGAACAGCTCGATGACAACGGCAACCTGATGCAGGGCGAGGCGGCCACCATCGACTACCACGCCGACAAGGATTACGCGGTGCTGTCCGGCAACGCCGTGGTGAAACAGAAGGGGCGTGGCGAAGCGCGCGGCGACACCCTCACCTACAACACGCAAACCAGCCAGATGACCGGCGAAAGCAACGGCGACGGCATGGTCCACATGACCTTCCAGCCCAAGGCCCGCGCCGCAACCACGCCCGCCGACAAGCCCGCCGCCGCACCGGCACCAGCCAGCACGGTCGCCGCACCCGCTCCGGCGCAAAGCAGCGCCACGCCGGGAACGCCGTAACCGATGCTGTCCGCCGAAGGTCTGCAGAAGAGTTTCCGCGCGCGCAAGGTCGTGCGCGATTTCGGTTTTTCCATCCGTGAAGGCGAGGTCGTCGGCCTGCTGGGCCCCAACGGCGCCGGCAAGACCACCTGCTTCTACATGGTGGTGGGCCTGATCGAAGCCGATGCCGGCAGCATCAAGCTGGATCAGCAGGACATCACCGGCCTGCCCATGCACGCGCGGGCCAAGCTGGGCATCGGCTACCTGCCGCAGGAAGCCTCGGTGTTCCGCCGCCTCAGCGTGGCGGACAACATCATGGCGGTGCTGGAACTGCGCACCGGGCTGGATGCGAACCAGCGCGGCACCGAGCTGGAAAACCTGCTCGACGAATTGAAGATCGCCCATATCGCCGGACAGAAAGGCATCAGCCTTTCCGGCGGCGAGCGGCGGCGCGTGGAGATCGCCCGCGCGCTGGCGGCCAAACCGCGCTACATGCTGCTGGACGAGCCCTTCGCCGGCGTCGATCCCATCTCGGTCGGCGAAATCCAGCGCATCGTGCGCCACCTGAAAGAGCGTGGCATCGGCGTGCTGATCACCGACCACAACGTGCGCGAAACGCTGGGCATCTGCGATCGCGCGTATATCCTGAACGACGGCGAGGTGCTGTCGCGCGGCACGCCCGCGCACATCCTGGCCGACGAAAAGGTGCGTGAGGTTTACCTGGGGCGCGAATTCCGGCTCTGAGGGGCGCGCTCGGCCGACCGGGTCGAACACCACCATCACGCTCTGGTCGCCTCGACAGCGACCGGTTAGGATGGTTGCGAGCTCACTCGATCAAGTTGGCATGAAACCCGCATTACAGTTTCGCCTTCATCAGCAGCTGACCCTCACGCCGCAATTGCAGCAGGCGATCCGGTTGCTGCAGTTGTCGCAGCTGGA
>DATJCF010000339.1:0-20977 GCA_035514935.1 Rhodanobacter sp.
CTGATGTGGCGCGACCCGGAGTACGCCGACATCAAGCGCGAGAACCGCGAGCGGATCAACCGCGGCGAGGAGCCCGGCTCGCTGATCGACATTCTCTCCATCGTCGAGCACCCGGCGTTCCAGAGTTTCTACGACGAGCTGATGCGCGAGGGCCTTGTCGGCGAGACCGGCGACGACGACGAGGGCAGCAGCACCGGCGACCTGATCGCCGCCGAGCTGCGCGAGGATTACGAGCAATACGATTTCGCCATCCCGTTCATCCTGCGCGAGACCGAGGAGAACGTGGAGCACCTGCCGATCGACATCGCCGCGCTGTCGCCGTTCCGTGTGATGAGCCGCGCGCAGCTGGCCGGGCTGCTGGGCAGGGGCGACACCTTCACCTCGCAGGATCTGCAGAGCAGCACGCTGTTCGGCGACTACCGCGTCGATGGCGTGGCGATGAATGTCAGCGGCTACAACGAGCTGCTGTCGCGGCTGACCCGGCGGGTCAGCCAGGCGCTCAGCCACTCTCTGCCGAAGGGCAACAAGATCGCGCCGCGCGCGGAATGGCCTTATCTGCAGATGAATACCGCCGCGCTGGCCACCGCGCTCGATGATTACATCCGCGAGCGGCTGTTCGACGAACCCTTCGAACCGTTCGAGGATGAAGGCTGGCGTCTGTTGCTGCTGCAGCCGGTGCTCGACCACATCGTGAAAATCTTCGGCCTGGCGCTGACGGAGGCTGAGAAGCACAGCACCAGCGGCATCACCGAGGTTCGCCACCGCCGGCTGTCGGAAGTGACGAAATTGATGGTGCGCGAGAGTGCTTCGCTGGAAGTGTCCAAGTGCATCTACACGCGGCTGCCCTACCCGACCCGCAGCGGCGGACTGGAGCGCGCCTTCATCGAGTGGGCGCAGCTGGATGCCGGTATCGAAGCATTCTGCAAGATCAGCGAGAACCGGCACGATTTCGTGCGGCTGCGCTACGTGAAGGACGACGGCATGCCTGCGTTCTACATCCCGGATTTCCTGGTGCGCACGGCCGGCGCGATCTACCTGGTCGAGACCAAGGCGCAGGAACAGGTCAGCCATCCCAATGTGCAGCGCAAGCTGAAGGCGGCGACCACCTGGTGCGAGCGGATCAATGCGCTGGAACCGGAACTGCGTGGTGGCCGTTCATGGCATTACGCGCTGGTCGGCGAATCGCTGTTCCACGACTGGCGACAGAAGGGCGCGCGACTGGATGAACTGCTGGCGTTCTCGCGCGCCCGCGCGGCACCCACGGCGCAATCGCAAGGCGGTTTGGCGCTCTGAACGCCACCCGCTGGGTGAACAGGAGCAACGACGGCGCTCGTTCCCGCGCTTGCAGCAGACGGTGGGAAAAGGTGCTTTTTTGATCTTGAAGCGGCAGGGCAAAGCCCTTTCACCCACGGCCTGCCGTCGATGATGGTGGGGCATGCGGGTGTCACCGTTGCAGTTGTTCTCTTATCGTCCTGCCCCCGTCGACTTCGCGGCGGCGTGGCTACTGAACGGCGTCAGGCGGGAGGCAAAGGGGATGGCCGCAGCCATGGCGCAAGCAGGCGCAGCCAGCGAGGGCGCCAGGCCAGGGTGAAGGCGACGAGCAGGGATGCGCTGGTCAAGGCCATCACCCAGACCAGGACTGCCATGGACGCGTGATCCACCGCCAGGCACAAGCCCAGCGCGGCGGCGATGCCCGCCGTGCCCATCCATCGCGACAGCCGTGACGCGGCCGGCGACGGAACGCCCTCCCAGATTTGCCGCGCATGCACCGGCATCGACACGGCCAGCCAGCCCATGCCCGCTACGCTGGCAAGCCACGCCGCCGACAACAGGTACGTCGCGAGCATGGCTTCAGGCACGCGCCATCTCCATGCCGGCGATGCGTGACTGCGCGGCGCTGGCGCGGCGCTTCAGTGCGCGAGCCGTCAGGCAGGCCACGGCGGCGCTGCACAACAGAAACAGATCGATGCCCGCCACCGGCCAATAACCGGTCGCAATCGTGCGCCACAGATAGTCGCCGGTGGTCACTCCGTTCAACGCCACCGCGACCACCGCCAGCGTCGCGATCGCGATGCACTGCTCGCGCCAGGCCGGGTTGGCCAGCCCCTGCGCCACCGGCGCGCTGCGCCAGCCGGCATGCAGCAACGCCAGTGCCCAGGTGCACCAGAACGCATAACGCTCCCAGTCGCCGCGTGCCGGCATCTGCTCCGGCAGCAGGCGATTGGCCACCAGGATGCCCAGCGTGGCCAGCACCATGCCGGTTACCGTGGTGACCGCCAGCGCATCCACGATGCGCGCGCCCTGGCTGCCCCGCTGCGCATGCTGGCGCTTGCGCTTCTCGACGAAGAACACGAAGCCGGTCGCGATGCACACCGCACCGGCCAGCCCGCCCAGCAGGTAGAACCAGCGCAGCAGCCAGTGGCGGAAATGCTGCAGGTGCAGCCCGGTGAGGAATTCGCTGACGCGACCCGTCGGCGTGACTGGCGGGTCCACGCGGATCAGCTCGCCGGTCGACGCCTTGAAGTGGATGCCGTCACCCACCAGCGCGATGCGGTCGGTGCCTGCGCGGTAGACGCTGACGTAGCCGTTGGCGTCGCCCACATGCTGCAACATCAAAAAGCCCACGTCGCCGGCCTTGCCGTCCGCCGCCCAGCGGCGCTGCGCCTCGGCCACCATCGCGTCCACCGAAGCCAGCCCTGCTGGCACGTCGGCGCGATCGTGTGGCAAGCCGGTTTCCTGCGCTTCCATCTGCTCGTGCCGGTCGTGCAGGCCATGCAATTGCGTATGCCCGACCGGAAAGTAGTAAGTGCTGGCGAAGATCACCAGGCCGGTGAACGCGAAGAAGAAGTGGAACGGCAACGCCACCACGCCGGTGAGGTTGTGCAGATCCAGCACACCGCGCAGGCGCGCCTTGCCCGGGCGGAAGGTGAAGAACTCGCGGAACAGCTTGCGGTGCATGATCACGCCACTGACCAGCGCCGCCAGCATCATCAGCGCGGAAAAACCCACGATCCAGATGCCCAGGTTTTTCCAGTCCAGTGTGAGGCTGTAATGCATCGGGTAGAAGAAGCCGCTGCCGATCTTGAGCTGGTCGTCGGACAGCGCCCTGCCATTGCGCGGGTCGATGGTGCCGTAGGCCCAGATCGCCTCCTCCGGGTCCTTCGCGTTGGGCACTTCGTAGCCGGCGTACAGCTCGAGCACCGGGTCGCGATGCGTGGTGTAGGCGCTCCAGTTGACGACGGTGTCGAAGCGTTGCGGCATCGCGCCGTCGACCCGCGGGCGCATGGCGTCGATCGCCTCGGGCGTGGGGTGCATGCGCTCGAACGCCGGCCGCAGTACCTGCTCGAACGAGGGCATCGGTTGCGGCGCGATACGGGTGGTGGGGACCGTCCAGCGGTCGATCTCGCGATCGAACACCGACAGTGAGCCGAAGAAGAACGCAGCCATCAGCACGAAACCCAGCACCAGGCCGAACCAGGTATGCAGCCAGGCCATCGCCTGTCGAAGATTGGCGAACATGATGGCCTCCGCCTCAGGTCAGCAACGATTGCACGAGCGAACCGATGGCCGTCATCAGCGCAGCCGCACCCAGCAACACAAACCAGGCCAGCGCCAGCCGACGCGTGGCAACGGCGCCCAGGAAGGCCGCCAGATAAGCAAGCAGCCCCGCCATGGCGCCCAGGAATTCGGCATCGTGGAATTCCATCTCCGCGGCGGACAACAGGCTGGTCACGGCGGCAACCGCGCCCCAAGCGAAGACGTAGCCACCAAGCACGGCGGCCGCGATGCGCGAGACGACACGAAGGCGGGCCGCCGACGGGTATTGGACAGCGAGTGTGTTGGACATCGGCTATTGCCTCCCCACGGTGAAGTCACTCAGAAGCGCCAGTCGAGGCTCAGCATGTAATTGCGCGGCGCGCCGTAGAAACCGCTGTAGCGCAGCGTGTTGATGTACTTCTCGCTGGTGATGTTCTTGACGTTGAAGCGCAGCGTGGCATCGGGGCGGAAATCCCAGGCCACGAACCCGTTGAGCACGGCATAGCTGTCCTGGCGCACGGCGAAGCCGCTGGTTTCCACATTGGAGATGGCGCTCTGCCAGCGCCCGCCGATGCCGAACGACAACGGCATGTAGCTGGGAAGGTGTGCGCTGAGCATCAGGTTGGCGGTGCGGCGCGGCACCCAGCGGTAGGTGTCGTCGCCATCCTGGCCGGTCAGTTTCAGGGTGGTGTAGCCGAATACCAGGTCGACGTTGTCGCCGAGCTTGCCGGTGGCCTCGAATTCGATGCCTTTGGATTCGACATCGACACCGCCGTAGTAGTACTGGCCGTCGTCGTTGTAGCCGATGCCGGTGGCCAGCCCGTCCTGTTCGGCCTTGAACACGGCCAGGGTGGTCAGCAGCCGGTGGTCGAGCCAGTCGGCTTTCACGCCCACTTCGTAATTGCTGCCCTTGGTGGGGTCGAGGTAATGCTGCTCCTTGTCGGCCTGGTCCTGCGGCTGGTAGATGTCCGAATAGCTGACGTAGCCCAGCACGTGCTCGTTGAAATCGTAGGTGAGGCCGCCGTAGGGACTGGTATGGCTTTCGGTCTGGTCGAAGGGCACGCCATAGTTGGCACCGTCGCGGTGGTAGCTCGCGTAGTTGAAGCCGACCACGGCCTTGAGTCGGTCGGTGAGTGCGAGGCGGGTGGCACCGAACGCGCGCTTCAGCCGCTGATCCAGCGTGCTGTAGATGGAGAGCTCGCCCCACTGCGGTTCGGCGATCGCGTCGCCGGCCCACGGGAAGCCGGGCATCGCGATATAGCCGCAGATGTCAGTACCGCACATGGCCTGTGCGTATTCCTGGTTGGTCGCTTCGCTCTTGCCCACGCTCACGCCCAGCATCAGCTCCTGATCGCGGCCGAACAACTGGAAATGACCATTGAGGGTGGCCGCACCGAGATGCGACGTGGTGGCATCGGGGCCACCCCAGGGATAGCCGTACAGGCCCAGGTTGGTGCCCGGTTCCATGCCGGTACCGTCGACGTCGGTGGCGTAGAACATCTTGGTGTCGTTGCCGATGCGGCGGTAGTTGTAGGACAGCTTCAACTGCCAGTCCGCCGCCAGCTGGTGGGTGTACTCGAGGAAGCCGGTCTGGCTGGTGGTGTTCCAGTAGGTCCAGTCCTGCGTGGTCGATGCGCCGCGATCCCACTCGGCCTGGCTGCCGTCGCTGTACATGAAGCTCAGCGCGCCCCACATGTTGCCGTTGGTTTTCGCCTTCTGCCACGAATAGCCGGCCGACAGGGTGCCGTTTTCGCCGACCTGCCCATCGATCACGCCGTAGATGAAGTCACGCTTGTCGTCCTTGCCGCGCAGGTAGGAGTCGCCGTCCTCATGCGCCGCAACGATGCGCCCGGCCCAGGTGCCTGTGGCGGTGAACGGGGTCGAGTAATCCGCCTGGACGCGTTTGGTGCCCCACGAGCTGTAGCTGATGCCGACCGAGCCCTGCTCGTCATTGGTCGGGCGCTTGCGCACGTAATTGATGGTGCCGGCCGCGTTGCCCACGCCGGTCAGCAGGCCGTTGGCGCCGCGGATCACTTCCAGTTTCTCGTAGCCGTAGGCATCCATCGCGCCGGTGGCCACGCCCCAGCCATTGGGCAGGCCGACACCATCGATCTGGGTGTTCTGGATATCGAAACCGCGCGAGGTATAGGTGGTGCGGTTGGTTTCCCACTCCTCCACCTGCACGCCGGTAGCCAGGCGCAATGCATCGTTGACGCTGGTGGCGCCGAACTGCTGCATCTGTTCGTCGCTCACCACGCTGATCGACTGCGGCGTGTCCTTGATGCCCAGGTCAAGATTGGTCGCGCCGTTGCTCACGCGGTCGGCGCGCTGGGCCACGACCATCACCGCACCCAGATCGGTGGCTGCACTGCCTGTCGGCCCGCCGCTCAATGCCTCCTCGGGTGCGGCCAGCGCCACGCTCGATGAACATGCCAGCGCCGCACAGATCGCGAAGCGCAAGCGGCCATGGGCTGATGCGGCCGAACGATTCTTGGGCACGCTGAAGGACGGCAGGCGAGGGGGACTCGTGGGGCGCATGGGGATCCTGGATGGAGAGAAACGGGCGCTGCTCCACGTTGCGCGATGGCATGCGCCGCCGCGGCCTGGAGACAACGAATCAGCGCATTATTAAATGAGAATGCTTCTCATTATGCAAGTCTTGTCGACCAGCGGACGCGGCCGGTTCGCGACAGAAAAAAGTGCGAAGGTCGCGTCGGGTGCGCGAAAAGCGGCTGGATAGCCGTCGTTTTCCGCGTTGCGCGGACTCACTGAGTCACGCACGCGCCACGCGACGATTTGTACAGCAAGATCATTCGGGACCATGGCGCAATGGCGCCATCGATCGCCCTCAGTGTCTTGCCAACGCCTTGTCGATAGCTGCCACGAACGCGGGATCGACCCGGCCGATGACAGTGGTGCGGGCGGCGATGCGGCCGTCGGTGTCGAGCAGGATCAGTTCGCTGCTGTGGTTGAAATCGCCGTCGGGGAGTTGGCGGTATTGCAGGCCGAACAGCGCCGCCAGCGGGCGCGCGTCCCTGGGCTCGGGACGGGCAAGGGTCCAGTAGCGCAGGTCGAGCTTGCGCGTGGCGGCGTAATGGCGCAGCGCGTCCACGCTGTCGCGTTCGGGGTCGAAGCTCACCGCCAGCAGGGCCAGCTTGTCGCGGCCCGGTTCGGCCATGGCTTTGCGGGTCAGCTTCATGGTGTCCACGATCATCGGGCAGACCATGGTGCACGAGGTGTAGATCATGCTGACCAGTTGCACCTGGCCGCGGCGTGCCGCGAACGGTTGCGCCTGGCCATCCTGGTTGGTGAGCGTGGTGTGGAACTGGTAGACCGAATCGGCGGGCAGCGGCGAGGCGGCGAAGGCGTTGCCGCCCCACAGCAACGCGAACAACAAACCCAGGTACAGGCGCGTCATGTCACTGCCCTCCTTCGGACTTCGCACAGCGGAAGCCCATATTGTTGGTGGTGTCCACGGCCTTCAGCGCGGAAAGCATGGCGATGCGCATCAGCGTGGCGTAGTTCTCTTTCTCCTGCATGCTGACGGCACCCGCACCGCAGAATTTCATCTTGTCGGCACCGTCCTGATCGCGGCTGTCGCTGCCCACCAGCAGGGCGTTGAAGTCGTCCACCCACTCCCACACCACGCCGTTGAGATCGCGCACGCCGTGCACGTCCGCGGCGCCGCCGATGGGCGGCAGCGGCTGGCTGGAGGGGCGGCTGTACCACTGCAGCACGCGCTCGCGCCAGGCCGGATCGCTGCGGGCGTCGGCGCGTCGGGCATCGGCCGCGGCGGCGTATTCCCACTCGTACCAGTTGGGTAGGCGGGCGCGTTCGCTTTCGCAATAGGCCTGGGCGGCAAACCAGCTCACCCGCGTCACCGGTTGTTGCGGCGAGGCGCCGTCGCCCAGCGCATCGGGCGCGGCCCATTGGGTGAGGTAACGGCGGTCGGCGAACACCGGGACCACCTTGTCGCGCCGCCATTGCGGGTGGGTTTTCACGAAGGCCAGGAATTCGGCGTTGGTCACCGGCTCGGTGCGCAGGCGGAACGGCGCGATCTTCGCCGGGGCCGCCTTGCCGTCGGCGGGCAGCACGCTGGTGAACGTGCCGCCCGGCAGCGGGACGTAATCCGCCGCCACCACCGGGCCGGCCAGCAGCGCGCCCAGCATCAGCATCGACAGCTGCCAGGCGCGCATCCTCAGTGCTCCGGTGCCGCGGCGGGTGCCGGCTGTGCGCGGACCTTGGCCACCTCTTCCTTGGTGATCTGGCCGCCGGGGTTGTCCCAGCTGTTGAGCACGTAGGTGAGGATGTTGGCCACCTCGTCGTCGTTGAGCTGGCTCATCGGCGGCATCACCGAGTCGTAATCCACGCCGTTGACGGTGATCTTGCCGTGCAAACCGTGCAGTGGGATGGTGATCAGGTGCTCGCGGTCCTGCTTGGACAAATAGTCCGACTTGGCCAGCGGCGGAAACACGTTGGTCATGCCCTTGCCGTCTGCCTGGTGGCAGACCGAGCAGGTGCCGGTGAACAGCTGCTTGCCGGCGGCGATCTGCTCGTCCTTGCTGAGGTTGCCGGCGGCGTGCGCCTTGGCCGCCACGGAAACCGCCTTCAGGTTGGGCTCGGCGCGGTCGCCCAGGTAGACCGAATCGACCTCCTTGCCCGAGTAGATCGCCTTGTTCTCCGGACCGTCCACCTTGAGGATGCCCAGCGCACCCTTGTTGAAGGCGCGGAAGATCGAGTGATCCACCAGCACGTAACTGCCCGGCACGTCGGTGTGGAACTCGACGATGGCCGCGCCGCCCGAGGGGATCAGCGTGGTCTGCACGTTTTCCTGCGGATGCGTGCCGCCCTCCTGCTGCACGCGGTCGAAAATCTCGCCGATCACGTGGAAGCTGGAGATCAGGTTGGGGCCGCCGTTGCCCACGAACAGGCGTACGGTTTCATTGGTCTTGGCGGTGAGCGCGTTGTCGCCGGTGAGCGCGCCTTCGTGGCCGTTGAACAGCACGTAGGTGGGGTGCTCGTCGATGGCCTTGTCCATGTCGAACGGCTGGTGGCCCTTCTCGCGGTACTTGCCGGTGGTGTAGAAGTCGCCCTGCATCACGTAGTACTCGTGATCGACCTTGGGCAGCCCCTCCGGTGGCTCGACCAGGATCAGGCCGTACATGCCGTTGGCGATGTGCATGCCCACCGGCGCGGTGGCGCAGTGGTAGACGTAGATGCCGGCGTTGAGCGCCTTGAAGGTGAATTGCGACTCGTGCCCGGGCGCGGTGAAACTGGACGCCGCACCGCCACCGGGACCGGTGACGCCGTGCAGGTCGATGTTGTGCGGCATCTTGCTGTCGGGCGCGTTCTTCAGGTGGAACTCCACCGTGTCGCCTTGGCGCACGCGGATGAAACTGCCCGGCACGGTGCCGCCGAAGGTCCAGTAGGTGTAGCTGACACCCTCGGAAATCGGCATCTCCTTCTCGATCACCTCCAGCTCCACGATGACCTTGGCCGGGTAGCTGCGGTTGACCGGTGGCGGCACGTGCGGCGGGCTGGTGAGCACGGCGTGGATCGGCTCGCCCTGCGGCGGGCCGAAGCTGGCCGGGTTGGTGACGGCCGCGGCCATGGCACTGCCCGAACCGGCCTGGGCCTTGGCCGCGGCCGCCTCGTCGGGCTTTCCGGAGCACGCCGCGAGGGCCATCAGGCCCGCGGTGGCGAGGATGAGCGTCAACTTTCGTGTCATGGCACTTCTCTCTGTGGAGTTCGGTGCCAGCGTAAGCGATAACAGCTGCCCCAATTTGACGTGCGTCAGTTTCCGATACGCCTTTTGCGCACTGCGTCACCCTGCCACATCAGCCCGGTTTGCCATCCCGCCGCGGGGTCAGGTAGATCCACGCCGAGCGCAGCACCCACGGCAAAAATGCCACCAGCCAACCGTAGGCGGCGATCACCAGCCACAGGTACACGTCCCCGCCCAGCTCGGCACGGATGCGCAGCAAGGCCACGACCTGCAGCAACGCGAAACAAAGCCACGCGATCTTGCCCATCTGCAATGGCCGGCCGGAGTGACCCATGGTCACGCGCGTCACCATCGCCACCAGCATCGAGCCGAAATAACCGATGGCCAGCGCGTGCAGCGGCGCGCGCATGAACAGCAGCTCGCCGCGCGTGGCATAGATCACGTCCTGCACCGCATACAGCACGAACGCGATCGGCAGCCAGGCGAAGGCCAGATGCAGCACCGCCAGGATGCCGGGGCGCATGGCCTTCCACGGCTGCCACGCCACCGCATGCCACGCAAACACCAGCGCCAGCGGCACGTCGACCACCCAGCGCCAGGCCAGCAGCCCGCGCCACTCCATCAGCAGATGCGCCAGCAGCAGCACCCAGACCACCGGCAGGCTCCAGCGCGGGCGCACCACGTGGTAATCCTTCACCACGTTGCCGCTGAAGAACGGCAGCATGCGGTGCGTCACGGTGAAGAAGATCGGCAGCAGCAGGCCGAACGTGCCGATGTGTATCGCCAGCAGCGCACACGTGTCCGGGCCGCCGAACAGATACACAAGGAACGCCAGCAGCCCCACGCAACCGAGCCCCAGTGCCAGCAGGCACGACTTCGCGTGATCGATGCGATTGCTGGCCGCCAGCAGCACCCGGCCGAGAATGGTGGTGCCGATCAGGTAACCGGCCAGCATCACGATGAAGCCGGCCTTGACCAGCCACGGCATGCCCAGCAAACCGACATTGGCCAGCACATAACCGCCAAACACGCTCGCGGCCACCGGCACATAGTGACGACGCGACAGCGCCGGCAGGTTCATCCAGCGCGGGAACACCGTCAGCAGAAAGCCGAACATGAACAGCGGAAACAACCCGTACTGGATCACCATCGCATGCGCCCAGCCCGGCGGAATCGATGGCTGCGGCCACCCGCCCAGGCCGAAGCGCATCCAGGTCAGCTCCACCGCCCACCACGCCATGCTCAGCAGCACCGCGACGGCGCCAGCCAGGAACAGCAAACGGTGCGGCGCCGAGCTGAGCAGGGCGGGCAGTTCGGCGAACGTCGCCGGCTTGACGCTGGAAGTGCGTGAGTGGGCCATGAGCCATCTCGAATGAGAATGATTTTCACATAGTGGCAGATCGGCATACGCCACGACCTTGACCTGCATCAGCGCACACCGCGCGCTTTTGCCGCGCCGGCGCAGGGCGGGAGGTTGACCACGATCAACACCCGTCCACGCGATCGGGGGCAGCCTGTACCTGACATCCACATGGAGACACGACCATGGGCAGACTGAGCGGCAAGGTAGCGCTGGTGACAGGCAGCGCATTGGGCATCGGCGCGGCATGCGTGACACGGATGATCGAGGCCGGCGCGAAAGTGGCCATCGTCGACCTGCACGACGACGCGGGTCAGGCGCTGGCCACGCAACACGGCGGCAACGCGCGCTATTTCCACGCCGACGTATCCAGCGAATCCCAGGTGGCCGCGGCGATCGCCGGCACGGTGGAAGCGTTTGGACGTCTGGACGTGCTGGTCAACAACGCCGGCATCGCCGGGGCGAACAAGCCCACGCACGAACTTACCGAAGCCGAATGGGACCGGGTGCAGGCGATCAACGTGAAGGGCGTATTCTTCGGCACCAAGCATGCGATCGCGCCGCTGCGCGCGGCCGGTGGCGGCAGCATCATCAACCTGTCGTCGATCTACGGCCTCGTCGGCGCAGCCGACTCGCCGCCCTACCACGCGTCCAAGGGCGCGGTGCGGCTGATGAGCAAGACCGACGCGCTGCTGTACGCGGCCGACCGCATCCGGGTCAATTCGATCCATCCCGGCTTCATCTGGACGCCCATGGTCGAGCAGCACATCGCCTCGATGGGCGGCGACCCCGTGCAACGCCGGCGCGAGACCGCCGCCCTGCATCCGCTGGGGCACATGGGCGATCCCGACGACATCGCCTGGGGCGTGGTTTATCTCGCCTCCGACGAATCGAAATTCGTGACCGGTAGCGAGCTGGTCATCGATGGCGGCTACACCTGCCGCTGATTACCCCCAACCTGGAGGAGTTCGCCATGTTCAAGCGCATCCTGCTACCCATCGACGGTTCCGAGCTGTCGCTGCGTGCCGTCGACCTCGGCGTGGGCCTGGCCGCCAAAGTGGGCGCCAGCGTGTACGCGTTCCATGTGATCGCCCCGTTGCCCGCCTCCGCCTACGCGGTCGAATTCATCCAGGTCGACCCCGAATACACCATCGAAGCCAGCGCCGCCGCCGAGCGCTATCTGGCCGAGGTGCATCAACGCGCCGAAGCCGCCGGCGTCCACTGCGACAGCAGCTACCAGACCGACGCGCGCCCCTACTCCGCCATCGTCGAAGTGGCCCGCAAGCAACATTGCGACCTGATCGTGATGGCGTCGCATGGCTGGCGCGGCTTCGACCGGCTGCTGCTGGGCAGCGAGACGCACAAGGTGATCCTCAACGGCGACGTGCCGGTACTGGTTTGCCGCTGAGCAACGGCCCGCAGACCGCGGCATGAACGAAAAAGGAGCAGCGCCGGCCCGCCCCGGCCTCGATCCAGCCGAGGCGGCACGCCGGCTGGCCGCGCACGGTCCGAACCTGCTGCCGGGCAACGCGCCCCGGAGCATGCTGACGATCGTCGCCGGCGTGCTGACCGAGCCGATGTTCCTGATGCTGCTGATCGCCGGCGGGCTGTACCTGGCACTGGGCGATCGTGCCGAAGCGGCATTCCTGCTGTCGTTCGTGTTCGTCGTCATCGGCATCACGCTGGCGCAGGAACGCAAGACCCAGCGTGCGCTGGAATCGCTGCGCGAGCTGTCCGCGCCGCGTGCGCTGGTGATCCGCGGTAGCGAAGAAGTGCGCATTCCCGGCCGCGAGGTGGTGGTCGGCGACCTGTTGGTGCTTCACGAAGGCGACCGCATCGCCGCCGATGCGGTATTGCTGGACGGCCATCTCGACGTCAACGAATCGCTGCTCACCGGCGAGGCGGTGCCGGTCACCAAACTCCCAGGCGAGGACAGCGGCCAGCTGTTCGCCAGCACGGTGGCGACCAAGGGCGTGGGCGTCGCCGAGGTCCGCGCCATCGCCGGCGCCACCGCGGTCGGGCGCATCGGCCAGGCGCTGATCGATGCGGCCGAACCGGTGTCCGGCCTGCAGCGTGCGTCGCACCGGCTGATCCGCAACCTCACCGTCGGCGGCCTGCTGCTGGCCACGGCGTATACGCTGCTCGGCTGGCTGTGGGACGGTCACGGCCTGCTGGAGAGCGTGCTGGCCGGCATCGCGCTGACCATGGCGATCCTGCCGGAAGAAATCCCGGTGATCCTCACCGTGTTCCTCGCGCTGGGCGCGTGGCGGATCTCCAGACACAAGGTGCTGACCCGCCGCGTGCCCGCGGTGGAAGCGCTGGGCGCGATCTCGGTGCTGGCGGTGGACAAGACCGGCACGCTGACCCAGAACCGCATGCAGGTGGCCGAACTGGACCTGATCGGCGACACCTTCCGCGACACCGGCGCCGACGAGTTGCCCGAGCCGTTCCACGCCCTGGTCGAATTCGCCATGCTGGCGACGCCGGCCGATCCGTTCGACCCGATGGAAAAGGCGATCCAGCAGTTCGGTCTGCGCTGGCTCACCAACACCGAGCATGTGCACGCCGAGTGGGCGCCGGAATTCGAATACGCGCTGTCGCCGGAGATCCTGGCGATGACCCAGGTATTCCGCGGCGACGCGCGCGACACACACCTGCTGGCCACCAAGGGCGCGCCGGAAGCGGTGATCGACCTGTGCCACCTGGATGCGGACGCAGCGGCGGCGATCCTGTACCAGGTCGAGGCGATGGCCGAGCGCGGCCTGCGCGTGCTCGGCGTGGCGCGCGGCGAATGGCAGGGCGAGGCGTGGCCGCGTAGCCAGCACGATTTCGACTTCCGCTTCCTCGGCCTGCTCGGCTTCGTCGACCCGCCTCGCCCGGAAGTGCCGGCGGCGATCGCCGAATGCCGCGGCGCCGGCATCCGCATCATCATGATGACCGGCGACCACCCAGCCACTGCGCGCGCGATCGCCCGCGAAGTGGGCTTGAGCGAGCGCGCCGAGGTGATCACCGGGGCGGAAATGGCCGCGTTGGACGACACCGCGTTGCGCGAACGCCTGCATCACGTCGACCTGTGCGCACGGCTCAAGCCCGAGCAGAAACTGCGCCTGGTGCAACTGCTGCGCGAAGGCGGCGAGGTGGTGGCGATGACCGGCGACGGCGTCAACGACGCGCCCGCGCTGAAGGCCGCCGACGTCGGCGTGGCGATGGGCGAGCGCGGCACCGACGTGGCGCGCGAGGCCGCCGCGCTGGTACTGCTGGACGACAGCTTCGCCAGCATCGTCAACGCGATCCGCCAGGGCCGGCGCATCTACGACAACATCACCAAGGCCACCCGCTTCGTGTTCGCCGTGCACATGCCGATCATCGCGCTGGCACTGGTGCCCACCCTGCTGCACTGGCCGGTGCTGCTGATGCCGGTGCACATCGTGCTGCTGGAACTCTTGATCGACCCGGCCTGTTCGATCGTGTTCGAAGCCGAGCCGGCCGATGACGACATCATGCGCCGGCCACCGCGCGCAGCGTCGGACACCCCGTTCGCCGCCGCCAACCTGCGCTACGCAGTGATCCAGGGGCTGGGCTTTGCCGGCATCCTGCTGCTGGGCTACGGCCTGCTGCCCGGCCAGGGACTGGACGTTGCGCAGAGCCGCAGCGCGGCGTTCATCGCGCTGATCGCGGGGCTGTTCCTGCTGACGCTGGCGAACCGCGACCTGTCCCATTCCGTGCTGGCCCGCCATCCGGCGAAGAACCCCTGGCTGCTGCGGATGTTCGGTGCCGTGGCGGCGATGCTCGTCGTCGTGATCGGCGTGCCGTTCTTTCGCGGCGTGATGGGCCTGGCCCTGCCCAACGCACCCCTGCTGCTCGCCAGCGCTGGCATGCTGCTGGCCGCCATCGTGTGGCTGGAGCTGTTGCGCCGCGCGACACGTACCAGGCGGCGCGCGTCCGTGCCACATTGACCCGCGACCGCGCCGCAGGCGATATCTTCCACCTTGCCGGCCAGCCGTCACCCCACCTCACGCCGGTCAGCGGAGGCCATGCCATGACCAGGACGCCCACCCACATCACCGTCGGACAGCCGCTGCTGGAGCGCGCGCGGCAGCTGGGCGCCATCCGCATGGCCGTGGTCCATCCCTGCGACGTCACCAGCCTGGCCGCCGCGCTGGACGCCTGGCGCAGCCGATTGATCGAGCCGGTACTGGTGGCGCCACGCCACAAGCTTGAGCAGGTCGCGAAAGACGGTGCGCTCGACCTGGCCGACATCCCTATCGACGACGTGCCGCACAGCCACGCGGCGGCAGCCCGGGCGGTGGCGCTGGCCGCCAGCGGGCACGTCGACGCGTTGATGAAGGGCAGCCTGCATACCGACGAACTGATGACCGCGGTGATTGCCGTCACCTCCGGCTTGCGCACGGCGCGGCGCATCTCGCATTGCTACCTGATGCACACGCCGGCCTACCCTCGCCCGTTCATCATCACCGATGGCGCGATCAACATCGCGCCGACACTGGAGGACAAGGCCGACATCGTGCGCAATGCGATCGATCTGGCGCACATCCTGGGGGTGGCCACGCCACGTGTGGCCATCCTGGCCGCGGTGGAGACGATCAACCCGCGCATGCAGGCCACGCTGGACGCGGCCGCCCTGTGCAAGATGGCCGATCGTGGCCAGATCACCGGCGCCATCCTGGACGGGCCACTGGCCTTCGACAACGCGATATCCGCCGCTGCCGCGAAGATCAAGGGCATCGCCTCGGAGGTGGCCGGCCGCGCCGACATCCTGCTGGTGCCCGACCTGGAAAGCGGCAACATGCTGGCCAAGCAACTGGAATACCTCGGCGGCGCGACCAGCGCGGCGGTGGTGGTGGGTGCGCGCGTGCCGATCGTGCTGACCAGCCGGGCCGACCCGCGCGAATCACGCATCGCCTCGTGCGCGCTGGCCGTACTGATCGCCCACCACTACCGGGGCTTCCCGCCATGACCGATGCCACCGGCCACCCGCTGATCCTGGTGCTCAACTGCGGCTCCTCCAGCATCAAGTTCGCGCTGTTCGATGCCAGCCACGCGCCGCTGTCGCGCACGCCGCACTGGAGCGGCGCGATCGAGGGCATCGCCGGCGCCGCGCCGGTGTTCAGCACCATCGACGCTGCCGCCGAGCCGCTGACACTGGACGCCGGGCGTCCGTATTTCTCGGCCCTTACGATGCTGCGCCAGCGCATACGGGATCGTCTGGACGAGCGCTGCATCGTGGCGATCGCCCACCGCGTAGTGCACGGCGGCAACAAGTATTTCGAGCCGGCGCGGGTCGACGCCGCGCTGCTGGCCGATCTGAAAAGCTATATCCCGCTGGCGCCGTTGCACCAGCCTTTTGCGCTGGAAGCGATCGCCGCGCTACTGGTCGAACAGCCACAACTGCCGCAAATCGCCTGCTTCGACACCGCGTTCCACCAGAGCATGCCCACCGTGGAAAAAATGCTGCCGTTGCCGCGCTCGGCCTGGCAGCAGGGCTTGCGGCGCTACGGCTTCCACGGCTTGTCGTATGCCTACGTGGCGCAAGTCCTGGGAGAACGCTACGGTGCCGCCGCGCGCGGCCGCACGATCGTGGCGCACCTGGGCAGCGGTGCCAGCCTGTGCGCGCTGCAGGACTTGCGCAGCGTCGCCACCACCATGGGCTTCTCCGCGCTGGACGGACTGATGATGGGCACGCGCTGCGGCGCGCTGGACCCCGGTGCGGTGATCTACCTGATGGAGATCCGCAAGCTGTCGCTCGAACAGGTGGCGCGGATGCTGTACCACGAGTCCGGCCTGCTCGGCGTTTCCGGCATCTCCTCCGATCCGCGCGCGTTGTTGCAGCGCGAGGACGATGGGCACGCACGCGAAGCGCTGGACCTGTACGTGCGCAGCGCGGTGCGCGAAGTGGGCGCGCTGGCGGCGGCGCTGAACGGCCTGGACATGCTAGCGTTCACCGCCGGCATCGGTGAGCACAACGCCGTGATCCGCGAGCGTATCTGCGCCGGACTGGGTTTCCTCGGCGTCGAGCTGGACCCCTCGGCGAATGCCGCCCACGCCGCGGTCATCTCCAGCGCGTCCAGCAAGGTACGCGTGGTGGTCGAACCCACCAACGAGGAATGGGTAGCGGCCAACGCTGCCGCCACCATCATTCGCCGCTGAAATGCGGCAATGCCTTACGCCAGCATGCCCGCGTTCTCCGCACTCCACGCCCAGTGGCGGATCTCCGGCAGGTCCTCGCCGTTCTCTTCGATGTACCGCTTGTGCTCGACCAGCTTGTCCAGCAGCTTCTGCTTGAGGTAGATGCCGCGCTCGCCCGTCCGCGGCACGCGGTTGATCACGTCGATCACCAGATGGAAGCGGTCGAGCCGGTTGAGCACCGTCATGTCGAACGCGGTGGTGATGGTGCCCTCCTCCTGGTAGCCGTGCACATGCAAATTGTTGTGGTTGGCGCGGCGGTAGGTCAGGCGGTGGATCAGCGTCGGGTAACCGTGGAAGGCGAAGATCACCGGCGTGTCGCGGGTGAACAGCTGGTCGAAATCGTCATCGTCCAGGCCATGCGGGTGTGCGCTGGGCGATTGCAGTTTCATCAGGTCGACCACATTGACCACGCGAACCTTCAGCTCCGGCAGGTAGCGGCGCAGGATCGACACCGCCGCCAGCGTCTCCAGCGTGGGCACGTCGCCGGCGCACGCCATCACCACGTCGGGCTCACCGTGCTGATCGCTGCTGGCCCACGGCCACAAGCCGATACCCTGGCTGCAATGGCTTGCCGCCGCATCCATCGCCAGCCACTGCGGCGCCGGATGCTTGCCGGCGATCACCACGTTGACGTAATGCCGGCTGCGCAGGCAATGGTCCATCACCGACAACAGGCAGTTCGCATCCGGCGGCAGGTACACCCGCACGATGCTGGCCTTCTTGTTGATCACGTGGTCGATGAAACCCGGGTCCTGGTGGGTGAAGCCGTTGTGGTCCTGCCGCCACACGTGCGACGCCAGCAGGTAATTCAGCGAGGCGATCTTGCGCCGCCACGGAATCGCCGCCGTCATCTTCAGCCACTTCGCGTGCTGGTTGAACATGGCATCGACGATATGGATGAACGCCTCGTAGCAGTTGAACAGGCCATGCCGGCCGGTCAGCAGATAACCTTCCAGCCAACCTTCGCACTGGTGCTCGCTGAGCATCTCCACCACCCGCCCACTCGCGGCAAGAAACTCGTCGCCGGGCATAGTGATGGCCTGCCACTGCCGATCGGTGACTTCGAACGCCGCCCCCAGGCCGTTGGACAGCGTCTCGTCCGGCCCGAACATGCGGAAGTTGCGCTGGTCGGCGTTCAGCCGGATCACGTCGCGCAGGAACGGCCCGAGCACCCGCGTGTCACCGATGCCGGGCACACCGGGGATCGGCACGTCCACGGCGTAATCGCGGAAGTCCGGCATGTTCAGGTCGCGCAACAGCAGGCCACCGTTGCTGTGCGGATTCGCGCTCATGCGACGCGCGCCCGTCGGTGCCAGTGCGGCCCACTCCTGCCGAAAGTGACCGCTCTCGTCGAACAATTCGTCCGGCCGATAGCTGCGCAGCCACGCCTCGAGCTGCGCCAGGTGTTCCGGCGGGCTCGTCGACGAAATCGACAACGGCACCTGATGGGCGCGGAACGTGCCTTCATTCGGCCGTCCATCGACCACGGCCGGGCCGGTCCAGCCCTTGGGCGAATCGAGCACGATCATCGGCCAGCGCGGCCGGGTGGTGACGCCGCCCTCGCGGGCGTCGCGCTGGATCTGGCGGATCTGCGCCACCACGGCGTCCAGCGTCGCGGCCATCGCCTGGTGCATGGCGGCCGGTTCGCTGCCCACCACGAAATGCGGTGTCCAGCCGTAGCCGCGCAAAAGCTGCTCCAGCTCCTCGCGGCCGATGCGTGCCAGCACGGTGGGATTGGCGATCTTGTAGCCGTTCAAATGCAGGATCGGCAGCACCGCGCCATCGCCCACCGGGTCGAGAAACTTGTTCGAGTGCCACGCCGTGGCCAGCAGCCCGGTTTCCGCCTCGCCATCACCCACGACACAGGCAGCGATCAAACCGGGGTTGTCGAAGACCGCGCCGAACGCATGGCTGAGCGAGTAACCGAGTTCGCCGCCCTCGTGCATCGAGCCGGGACATTCCGGCGAGGCATGGCTGGCGATCCCGCCGGGGAACGAGAACTGCTTGAACAGCCGCTGCAGCCCGGCCTCATCCCGACCGATCTGCGGATAGACCTCGCTGTAGGTGCCGTCGAGGTAGGCGTTGGCCACGACGGCGGGCCCGCCATGGCCCGGGCCGCAGATGTAGAGCATGTCCAGATCGTGCTGCCTGATCACCCGGTTCAGGTGCGCGTAGATGAAGTTCTGCCCCGGCGTCGTGCCCCAGTGACCGAGCAACATGCGCTTGATGTGCGTCGGCGCCAGCGGCTCGCGCAGCAGCGGATTCGCGCGCAGGTAAATCTGCCCGACCGAGAGGTAATTCGCTGCGCGCCACCAGGCATCGATACCCTGCAACGACCCGGCATAGGGCGGCGGACAATCCAGCAGGTTGATCGCCATCGACCATCTCCCCGGCGGGCGGGAGGGCCCGGCTTGGCGCAAGTATGTACTTCGTTGCCCGTGAATTCCGATGCAACAAATTGCCGCATGCCGCGCTGCGATGCCTGGCTCGCGACCACACTCGGCACAGGTGCCCAATGGCGGAAAATCCCTGGCAGCCGCACCACCGGAAACACCCATGGTCCAGCGCAAGAACAGCGAAGACGGCGGCACCGAGAAGCCGCTTTGGGCCAACCTGAGCGCGGGCCTGGTCACCGGTGCGGCCGACGACGACCCCAGCGGGATCGCCACCTACTCGCAGGTGGGCGCCGCGTTCGGCTACGGCATGCTGTGGTGCATCGTGCTGACCATGCCGTTGATGATCGCCATCCAGGCAGTCAGCGCCGGCATAGGCCGCGTCACCGGTCACGGCCTGATGGACGGCATGCGCAAGTACTATCCGCACCGGCTGGTCTACGCGTTGACGGCCTCGCTGGTGATCGCCAACGTGATCAACCTGGCAGCCGACATCGGCGCCATGGGTGCCGCGCTGAAACTGCTGATCGGCGGCCCGGCGCTGATCTACGCGGCGGGTTTCGCGCTGTTGTCGCTGGTGCTGCAGGTGTTCATACCGTTCACCCGCTACGCCCCGATCCTGAAGCTGCTCACCCTCAGCCTGTTTGCCTACGTGGCCACCGTGATGGTGATCGGCGTGCCATGGCTGACGGTGCTGAAGAGCGTGGTGCTGCCACCCGTCACGTGGAATGCGCAGTACGCCGTCGGCCTGGTCGCCCTGCTCGGCACCACCATCAGCCCTTACCTGTTTTGCTGGCAGGCAGCGCAGGAGGTCGAGGAAATGACATCCAGCAAGCGCCGCAAGCCCTTGCGCCGCGCGCCCAAACAGGCACGCAGTGCCTTGCGCCGCATCGGCATCGACACCACGGTCGGCATGATCTTCTCCAACCTCGTCGCGTTCTTCATCATCCTCACTGCCGCCGTGGTGTTGCACGCACATGGCAAGACCGACATCCAGACCTCGGCACAAGCCGCCGAAGCGTTGCGGCCACTGGCTGGCAAGCTGGCGTTTGCGCTGTTTGCCGCCGGCATCATTGGCACCGGCCTGCTTGCCGTGCCGGTACTGGCTGGTGCCACCGCCTATGCCGCGTCCGGCGCGTTCGGCAAGCGCAGCGGATTGCAGCACAAGCCGCAGGGGGCCCGGTTCTTCTACGCCGTGTTGATCGCCGCCAGCCTCGCCGGCATTGCGCTGAACCTGACCCCGCTCGATCCGATCAAGGCGCTGTACTGGAGCGCGGTGATCAACGGCGTGGCGGCGGTACCGCTGATGATCGTGATGATGCTGATGGGCTCCCGGCGCAAAGTCATGGGCGAGTTCACCATGCCATGGCCGCTGAAACTGTTTGGCTGGCTGGCCACCGCCGCCATGGCCACAGCGGCGGTGGTGATGTTCGTGACGTGGGCGACGTGAGGCCTGGCTGGACCAGGTCGTCACAAGCGCCCTCCCGCACGAAAACCCCTCCACGCAATGTGCACCACATCGCGACGCCTGCCGCGAGTAGCAAATACGGGGCGGGTTCACCGCCCCCAGGGTACGCCCGGGAGGACGGCACCGCATGGCGAGCAGCGGTCAGAAGCTGGCTGTCACGCGCGCGTACCAGAACGCACCGTTGAAACCGAACGGCGAGGTGAGCGCGTACTTGACGCCAAGGAATTGCAGCGTGGCGTTCTGCTCTTTGCCGGGGTAGGTGTCGAAGACATTGTTGCCGCCGATGG
>DATJCF010000340.1:0-3328 GCA_035514935.1 Rhodanobacter sp.
CCCTCGGGCTTGATCTTGCCCATCTCCAGCGCCACCAGCGAACCCAGCGCATCCTTGTGCTTGCGCAGCGCCTCGCCACACAGGCGCACAGCTTCGCCGCGCTGCGGCGCGGGCGTGGTGCGCCAGATCCTGAAGGCGGCCTGGGCGCGCTCGATGATCCGCTCGTAGTCGGCCGCGCTGGTGGCGGGCACGCTGGCGATGACTTCACCGGTGGCCGGGTTGACGGGCTGCAACGTGCCCGCGTCGGTCACGGCCGACCATTCGCCCTGGCCCAGGTAGGTGCCGGACAAGGTCTGGTCGAGGCCGAGCGACTTCAGGATCGCATGGGACATGAGCGTCTCCATTGAATGGTTTAAAAAGAAACCATTCTAGCAGGCGACCATTTACTTGGCCTTGCGCGGGCGTTCTTCGCGCCCCGGCGAATCCATGCGAAAATTGCCGTTCGCCCTCGTAGCTCAGCTGGATAGAGCGGCCCCCTCCTAAGGGGCAGGTCGGACGTTCGAATCGTCTCGGGGGCACCAGGCATGCAAAACGACAAAGGCCGGCATTGCCGGCCTTTGTCGTTCATTGGCGTCACCGCGTGGCCCGATTTATTTGATGGCGCGGTCGAATTTGCGGATGAAATCGCGCACCTGCGGATACACCGTCTCGCGCCAGCGCCGGCCGCTGAAGATGCCGTAGTGGCCGGCGCCCTCGATCACTTTGTGCGCGCGGCGTTTCGCCGGGATGCCGCTGCACAGGTCGTGTGCCGCCTGGGTCTGGCCCAGGCCGGAGATATCGTCCAGCTCGCCTTCGACGGTAAGGAGCGCGCTGCGCGTGATCGCCGCCGGGTTCACCCGTTCGCCGGCCACATCCCACAGGCCGCGCGGCAGCAGGAACTGCTGGAACACGGTGGCGATGGTGTCCAGGTAGAACGTGGCCGGCATGTCCAGCACGGCGTTGTATTCGTCGTAGAACTTGCGGTGCGAGGCGGCGTCTTCCTGGTCGCCGCGCAACAGGTTCTGGTAGTAGTCCCAGTGCGAGCTGAGGTGCCGGCTGGGATTCATCGCGATGAATCCGGCGTGCTGCAGAAAGCCCGGGTAGACCTCGCGGCCGTGGCCGGGATAGTTCGGCGGCACGGTCTGCACCACATTGTTCTTGAACCACGACAGCGGCTGCGTGGTGGCCAGGTTGTTGACGCCGGTGGGGCTGCGGCGGGGGTCGATCGGACCGCCCATCATGGTCAGGCTGAGCGGCGTGTCCTCGCCGCGCGCGGCCATCAGCGACACCGCCGCCAGCACCGGCACGGTGGGCTGGCACACCGAGATCACGTGCAGCTCGCGCGCGCCGATGTGGCGGATGAACGCCTCGATATACGCCACGTAATCGTCGAGCCCGAAGGTGCCGGCCTCGGCGGGCACCATGCGCGCGTCGACCCAGTCGGTGATGTAGACCTTGTGCTCGCGCAGCAGCGTACGCACGGTGTCGCGCAGCAGCGTGGCGTGGTGGCCGGACAACGGCGCCACCACCAGCACCACCGGGTCGGCCTTCATCTTCTCGATGGTGGCCGGGTCGTCGCTGAAACGCTTGAAGCGCTTCAGCTGGCAGAACGGCTTGTCCAGCGCCACGCGTTCGATTACCGCGATCTCGTGCTCGTGGGCCAGCGCGCTGTGGATGCCGAACTCGGGCTTCTCGTACTCCTTGCCCAGCCGATGGATCAGTTCGAAACCCGCCGCCATCCGCTGCACACCCGGCCATTGCGACAGCGGGCTGGCGTGATCGTTGAGCATGCGCGCGTTGGCCTGCGCGAAATAGCTCAGCGGGCCGAGGAACGAGCGTTGCCATTCGTGGATTTGATAAAGCATGGGGCGGAGGCGCCTGCGACGAAAGGCGCCATCTTAGCCTCTTTGGCCGTCGGGTGCTGCGCTGCGGCAAAGAATGCGGCAGCCAGCCTAATCAAGCACTTGGCGAGAAACGGCAGCGCAGCAGCAGTTCATCCACGCCTTGCGTGTCGCCCATCCCGTCGCGCCATTGCAGCGGCTTCTGGAAGCGCACGCCCAGCGGCATGAACACGCGGTTGTACCACCACATGGCGCGCTGGCGGCGGTGGGTGAGAAACCATTGGCCCAGCTCCAGCAGGCGCGAGGATTTGGGTTGCATGCCGTAGACGGCGCTCTGCTCGATGGTGAAGCCGTGCTGCGCCAGCAGCGTCATGATCCGGTCCGGCTCGTAGCGCCGGCAATGGCCCACGAATTCATCGAACGCCGTCCACGCGTGCTGGTGCAGCGGCACTGACAGCAACACCGTCGCGCCCGGTGCGGCCACGCGCGCCAGTTCGCGCAGTGCGCCTTCGTCGTCGGCCACGTGCTCCAGGATGTCCAGCGCACACACCAGGTCGAAGCTGGCACTGGCGCAGGGCAGCGCGCCGATCATGCCGTGCGCGGTATTGGCGCCGCGGGCGCGCAACTGGCGCAGGGCGGCGTGGCTGAGATCGATGAAGCAGGTGTCTTCCAGCGGCAGGCGCGGGCGCAGGCCCGGGGCCACCTCCAGCCGGCGCGGCGCGGTGGCCACCACTTCGCGCACCAGCGGCCAGGTGTTGAAGCGTTGCGGTTCCATCAGATGAGCATCGGCCCACAGCGATTCATAGAAGCCGCGGTTGGCACGGATGAGGTCATCGTTGCTGCGGCTGTCGCGGGCGGGGCTTGGCATGGGCGGGTGGGGTCCTGCGCGGCGGGGCGACGGTGGGAATCAGGGTGGTGAACGGATTTCGGTGCCGGCAACGATATCGTGCACGGCGCGGCGGCGCGGGTCGATCAATGCCGGTATGTACCAGACGATCCACGCCACCAGAACGGCCCACAGCGCCAGTCGAAGTCCGACCCAGTGGGTGAGGCCCAGCAAAAGCCATGGTGCGGCGGCGACACCCAGGCGAATCAGCGACTGCGGCCACGACGGCTTGTCGCCAGCGGCGGTGGTCAGGCGGATGCGCCACGGTCGCATGCCGATGGTCTGCCCACCGCGCCGCCACGACGCCACGAAATATCCGCCCACGCAGGCCGCCTCGAACAACGGAAACCACCAGGCGCGCAGATGCTGCTGCTCGTCCAGCAGGCGGCCGCCGGTGACCAGCAGGCCCAGCATGTTCGCCACCATCATGATCGCCAGCACGATCAGCAGGTCGTACACCAGCGCCGTCAATCGGCGCCAAAGCGGGCAGGGCGGGGCGGTGGGAAAGGTGCTGGACATCAAGTGTGGATCGCTTGCGTGTTGCGCGCGCAATGGCCAGCATCGAGCGCATGACGAAGGAAGAAAACCCGGCCAGTATCGCCGAAGCCGACCGCGCGGGCAT
>DATJCF010000341.1:0-6777 GCA_035514935.1 Rhodanobacter sp.
GGTGGAGAACGCATACACGATGTGGTTGCGGTAGGTCTGGCCGGGCATCAGGCGCGCCGAGCCGAACGCCGGCTGGTTCGGCGTGTCGGGAAACAGCTCCGGCTCCAGCGCGAACCCGGCGTTGTGCTGGTAGCGCGTGCCGCTGGTGCCGATCGAGGTGCCGTTCAGATGATTGGCGGAATAGAACTGCAAGCCCGGCTGGTTGGAACGCAGGGTCAGCACGCGGCCGGAGACGGGATCTTCCGCCCGCGCCATCAGCCGCATCTTGTGGTCCGGATGACGGCTGATCACCCAGTTGTGGTCGTAGCCATGCGCAATCAGCAACTGCGGCTCGCCGTTGCGATGGATATCCTGGCCGATCGGCTTGCCCTGGCGGAAATCGAATGCGGTGCCGGTCACGTCGGCGAACTCGCCGGTGGGAATCGCGCCCGCATCCACCGGCAGGTACGTATCCGCCGGGATCGTCAGGCGCTGGCCCAGCACGTCGCCCGACGCCTCGCCCGCCAGGTTCCAGTAGATGTGGTTGGTGATGTTGACGATCGTGGGCTTGTCGGTGGTGGCGGTGTAGTCGATCGTCAGCCGGTTGTCCGCGCCCAGCGTGTAGACGGCGGTGGCGGTCAGCTTGCCCGGAAAACCCATGTCGCCATCGGGGCTGACGTAGCGCAGGGTGACACTGGCGCCGTTGGCGTCGTGCGTGGCATCGACCACCGTCCACAACACCTTGTCGAAACCGATCGGACCACTGTGCAGCGAATTGACGCCGTCCGTGAGCGGCAGCTGATGGGTGTGGCCGTCCAGCGTGAAACGCCCCTTGGCGATGCGGTTGGCATAACGCCCTACCGTGGCGCCGAAGCACTGCGGCCTGGCCAGGTACTCCGCCAGATCGATGGAGCCCAGCACGATATTGGCCGGCTTGCCGTTGCGATCGGGTGCACTCAGTGAGCGCACGGCGGCGCCCAGCGTGATCACCTGCGCCACCAGGCCGTGGCCGTTGTCCAGCGTGACCTCGCCCACCTTGCGGCCGTCCGGCATGGTGCCGAAATCGCCACGGGTGACGCTGGTGGCCGTGCTGGCCCCCGCGGTCAACGGCAGCGCGACCACCGCCCAACCCAACCACCGCCCGATCCGATTTGCTCGCTTCATGTGCCGGCCTCGTTGATGGGCACAGCACCATGCGCGGCCGGCCCGTGTGATAATATTGTATGACTAATTGAGCTGCCCACCGGCCGAAACCCCAGCGCCATTCGGCCTTCCGGACACCCTTGCCAGCGGCCCTTCCGACCACCGTACTTACTATGACGACTGCACCCCGCTCTCAGCAAGGTGACCGGCAGCAAGCGGCTGGACGCCCGCTCGTCCGGCCACTCATCGATGCCGGCACGGAAGGCCTGCGACCATGATCAAGTCGACATCTCCCCGAAACCTGCACGGCCACGTCATGCACGAGCTTGGTCGGCGCATCGTGGGTGGCGAGTTGCGCCCCGGCGATGTGCTGCCGCGCGAGGAACTGCTGGCCGAACAGATGAACGTGAGCCGCACCGCACTGCGCGAGGCGATGAAGGTGCTGTCGGCCAAGGGGCTGGTGGAATCGCGCACCAAGGTGGGCACCCGCGTGCGCGACCCGCGCTACTGGCATCAGCTGGATGCCGACGTGCTGGCGTGGCGCTGCGCGCTGATGCCCACCGAGGACTTCGTGCAGAAGCTGGCGGAGATGCGCGAGATCATCGAACCGAGCGCCGCCGCCGCGGCTGCACGGCGCGGCAGCGAGGAACAGCTCAAGCGACTCGAGGCCGCCTACGCCGCAATGGATGCCGCGCAGACGCTGGACGCCTGGGCCAGGGCCGATCTTGATTTCCACGAGGCGCTGCTCAGCGCCACCAACAACGAGTTGATGATTTCGCTGTTCTCGGTGATCGAAACCGCGCTGGGCACGTTCTTCGTGCTGTCCGCGCGCACCGTGAAAAATTTCAAGTATTCATTGCCCCACCATCGCAAGGTGCTCGACGCGGTGCGTCGCCGGCAACCCGAAGCCGCCCGGCGCGCCATGCAACGCATGATCGCCGACTCCAGCGCCCCCACGAACAAGACGCGCCGTCATGTGGAGAAAGGTTGAAACCATGGGCTGGCTGATCGGCCTCGACTGGGGCACCTCCAGCCTGCGCGCGATGCTGTTCGACGGCGAAGGCGGCGTGCACGAAACCCGCCACCGCGCCTGGGGCATCCGCCAGTTGCCGGAAGGCGGGTTCGAGGGCGCGCTGTCATCGATCTGCGATGGCTGGCCGTCATGTCCGGTGCTGGCCGCCGGCATGGTCGGCAGCCAGCAGGGCTGGCACGAAGCGCCCTATGTCGACACGCCCGCCGACGTGCACGCGCTGGCCGCCCGTCTGGTGACGGTAGCGGCCGCCGACGGACGCCGCCTCCACATCATTCCGGGCGTGCGCGACGGCACGGGTCCCAACGTGATGCGGGGCGAGGAAACCCAACTGATCGGCGTGCTGGATGCGCAGCCACGCATCGCCGAAGGGACGCCGCTGGTGTTGCCCGGCACGCACAGCAAGTGGGTGCAGTTGCACCGACACCGCATCACCGGGTTCACCACGATGATGACCGGCGAGCTGTACGGTTTGCTGCGCACGCACTCGATCCTTGGCGCCTCCCTGCCCGACGCACCCGCCGCAGCGCGCAACCACGAAAGCTTCGATGACGGCGTGCGCGCCGCCCGCGCCAGCGGCTCGGCCGGCGCGCTGACACGGCTGTTTTCCGCGCGCACGCTGGTGCTCGAAGGGAAGCTGGATACCGCCGCCGTGCCCGACTACCTGTCCGGCCTGCTGATTGGCGAAGAGTGGCGCGCCGCGCTCGCTGCCGGCTGGCTCGATCGCGGCGAGATCCCGGTACTGATCGGCGATGAAGCGCTGTGCCTGCGCTACCGCCGCGCCGCCGCCTTGTTCGACCTGCCCGACCCCGCCTGGATCGCCGACGCCACCGCGCGCGGCCTGTGGCGCATCGCCCGCGTCGCCGGCCTGGCCGTCGATCGCACACCTCCCGTCCCCATGGAGCTCCCCGGATGATCCGTTCCTGGCTCGACCCATTACCACTGATCGCCATCCTGCGCGGCCTCACGCCGCGCGAGGCCGTCGCCATCGGCGAAGTGATCGCCGACGCCGGCTTTCGCATATTGGAAGTGCCGCTGAATTCGCCCGACCCGCTGGAAAGCATCCGCCTGCTGCATGAGCACTTCGGCGAGCGCTGCCTGATCGGCGCCGGCACGGTGATGACGCCGGCCCAGGTCGATGACATCGCCGCCGCCGGCGGCAAGCTGATCGTGATGCCGCACGCGGACACGCAGGTAGTCGCCGCCGCCAAGCGCGCCGGCATGGTCTGCACGCCGGGCGTTGCCACGCCCACAGAGGCGTTCGCCGCGCTGGCCGCCGGCGCCGACGCGCTGAAGATCTTCCCCGCCGAACAGGTCAGCCCGGCCGTGGTGAAAGCGTGGCGCGCGGTGCTGCCGCGCGACCTGGCGCTGCTGCCGGTAGGCGGCATCACGCCCGACAACATGCAGCCCTACGTCGATGCCGGCGCCAACGGTTTCGGCATCGGCTCGGCGCTGTATGCGCCCGGCCGCGACGTGGCCGACGTGGGCCGTCGCGCGCGGGCGTTTGCGGCAGCGTGGTCCGCGGTGCGGGGAGGACGCGCATGAAGATCACCAAACTCACCACCTTCCTGGTGCCGCCGCGCTGGCTGTTCCTGCGCATCGACACCGATGCAGGCATCAGCGGCTGGGGCGAGCCGGTGGTGGAAGGCCGCGCGCATACGGTAGCCGCCGCCGTGGACGAGCTTTCCGATTACCTGATCGGCAAGGACCCGCGCCACATCGAGGATTTGTGGAACGTGATGTATCGCGGCGGCTTTTACCGCGGCGGCCCGATCCTGATGAGCGCCATCGCCGGCATCGACCAGGCGCTGTGGGACATCAAGGGCAAGGATTTGAACGTGCCCGTGCACGCGCTGCTGGGCGGCCCGGTGCGCGACCGCATCCGCGTGTATTCGTGGATCGGCGGCGACCGCCCGGCCGATACGGCCCGGGCCGCCAGCGAGGCGGTGGCGCGCGGCTTCACCGCGGTGAAGATGAACGCCACCGAGGAAATGCAGTACGTCGACACGCACGACAAGGTCGAGCACGTATTGGCCAACGTGCAGGCGGTGCGCGAGGCGGTGGGCCCGAACATCGGCCTGGGGCTGGATTTCCACGGCCGCGTACACAAGCCGATGGCCAAGGTGCTGATGCGCGAGTTGGCGCCGTACAAACTGATGTTCATCGAGGAGCCGGTGCTGTCCGATCATCTGGAGGCGATCCCCGAACTGGCGGCGATCTCGCCCGCGCCGATCGCGCTGGGCGAGCGGTTGTACTCGCGCTACGACTTCAAGCGCGTGCTGCAGCGTGGTGGCGTCGACATCATCCAGCCCGATCCCTCGCACGCCGGCGGCATCACCGAAACCCGCAAGATCGCCGCGATGGCCGAGGCCTGGGACGTAGCGCTGGCGCTGCATTGCCCGCTGGGCCCGATCGCGCTGGCGGCCAACCTGCAGATCGACGCGGTATGCCACAACGCCTTCATCCAGGAGCAGAGCCTGGGCATCCATTACAACGCCGCCAACGACCTGCTCGACTACGTCATCGACCGCAGCGTGTTCGCCTACGAAGACGGCTTCGTCACCATCCCCGGCGGCCCCGGCCTGGGCATCACGGTGAACGAGGACTATGTGACCGAGCGCGCCGCCGTCGGCCATCGCTGGCGCAATCCGATCTGGCGCCACGCGGACAGCAGCGTGGCGGAGTGGTGACCCCGATGAAACCAGCCTGCGCCACCTACCCCAGCCTCGCCGACCGCGCGGTATTGATCACCGGTGGCGCCAGCGGCATCGGTGCGGCCTTCGTCGAGCACTTTGCGCGTCAGGGTGCGCGGGTGGCGTTTCTGGATATCGATGCCGCATCGGCAAGATCGCTGCTCGATGGCCTGGGCGAGGTAAAGCACACGCCACTCTTCATCACTTGCGACATCACCGATCTCGATGCGCTGAAGGTCGCGATCGACCAGGCGCGCGCGCACATCGGCCCGATCGCGGTGCTGATCAACAATGCCGCCAACGACGTGCGGCACGACTTCGCCGCCACCACCGCGGCCGATTTCGAACGCAGCGTGGCGGTGAATCTGCGCCACCAGTATTTCGCCACGCAGGCCGTGGTCGAGGACATGAAATCGCTGGGCGGCGGCTCGGTGATCTGCCTCGGCTCCACCGGCTGGATGATCAAGAACGCCGGCTATCCGATGTACACGATGGCCAAGGCCGCCATCCACGGCCTGGTGGCGGGGCTGGCCCGCGAACTGGGCCAGCACCACATCCGCATCAACTGCCTGGTGCCCGGCTGGGTGATCACCGAGAAGCAGCAGCGGCTGTGGCTGGACGCCGACGGCGAAGCCGACATCGCCCGCAACCAATGCCTGCCCGGCCACGTGATGGCCGACGACCTGGCTCGCGCCGCGCTGTTCCTGGCGGCCGACGACAGCCGTATGCTGACCGCCAAGGATCTGATCATCGACGGAGGCTGGACATGAGCAACGCGGCACAACCCGTCGTCGAGGCGGCCAACCGGCTGGGTGAAGGCGTGCAATGGTGCCCGCGCACGCAGGCGCTGTACTGGACCGACATCCTCGCCTCGACGCTATGGCGCTACACGCCGCATGACGGCACCACGCGCCAGTGGGTAATGCCCGAGCGGCTGGCCTCGTTCGCGCTGTGCGAAACCGATGGCTGGCTACTGTTGGGACTTGCCACGCGACTGGCGTTTTTCAATCTGGAGAGCGGCGAACTGCAACCCATCGCCACGGTGGAGGCCGACCTGCCCACCCGCCTCAACGACGCCGTCTGCGACCGCCAGGGCCGCTTCGTTTTCGGCACCATGCACGAACCCGAAGGCGACGCGCCGAAACGGGCCATCGGCGGCTTTTACCGGTTGAATACCGACCTGTCGCTGGAACGCCTGCCGCTGCCTTCGGTGGCGATCAGCAACAGCCTGGCCTTCAGCCCCGACGGCTCCACGATGTATTTCTGCGACTCGCCCACCCAGCGCATCCAGTGTTGCGACTACGCGGCCGATGGCCGCCCTGGCGCCCCACGCACCTTCGTCGACCTGGCCGGCATCGATGGCGATCCCGTCGGTTCCACGGTGGATGCCGAGGGTGGTTTGTGGAACGCGCAATGGGGCATGTCGCGCGTGGTGCGTTACCGCGCCGACGGCCGCGAGGACACCATCGTGCCGCTGCCCGCACGGCAGCCGACGCGGCCTGCGCTGGGCGGTGCGGCGCTGGACACGCTGTACATCACCAGCGCCCGCGACGGCCTGTCCGCCGACATGGTGCGCGATGAACCGCGCAATGGTGCGCTGTTCTCGACACCTGCCCCTGCGGGCGTGCGCGGCCTCGCCGAGGCCCGCTTCGGTGGAAACCCTTCGCTCAGGTGAGCGTTTTCGAACTGAGTTGCGCCATGATCCGGCACGCATCACGCGTGCCGGATCATGGCGAAACAGCCGTCTAGACGGCTGCTTTGCGCAGCGCCACCGCCTCGGCCCAGCGCCCAGCCACCTTTGGCGAGGTCATGCAGACGGTGGCGTCGGTCACCGTGGTCACCGCACGCTCCAGCAGCTGGATATCGGCTTCGTGCTGGCGCGCCACGTGCGGGTCTTCGAAGAAGATCGCGCGCTGGCAGCGGCGTTCCAGC
>DATJCF010000342.1:0-2499 GCA_035514935.1 Rhodanobacter sp.
GTTGAAGATCCAGCGCGAGATGCTGAAGAAGGAGAAGGACAGCGAATCGAAACAGCGCCTGGCCGATCTGGAAACCGACATCGAGAAACTGGAACGCGAGTTCTCCGACCTCAACGAAATCTGGAAATCCGAGAAGGCCGCGCTGCAGGGCACGACCAAGGTCAAGGAGCAGATCGAGCAGGCCAGCCAGGAGCTGGAGTCCGCGCGGCGCGCGCAGGATTACGCGCGGATGAGCGAAATCCAGTATGGCAAGCTGCCCGCGCTGGAGAAGCAGCTCGCCGCGGCACAGGCCGCCGAGACGCAGGGTTTCAAGCTGGTGCAGACCCGCGTCACCGCCGATGAAATCGCCGAGGTTGTCGCGCGCTGGACCGGCATCCCGGTCAGCAAGATGCTGGAAGGCGAGCGCGACAAGCTGCTCAAGATGGAGGATGAGCTGCACAAGTGCGTGGTCGGCCAGGACGAGGCCGTGCACGCCGTAGCCGATGCGATCCGCCGCTCACGTGCCGGGCTGTCCGATCCGAACCGGCCGAACGGCTCGTTCCTGTTCCTCGGCCCCACCGGCGTGGGCAAGACCGAGCTGTGCAAGGCGCTGGCCGAGTTCATGTTCGACACCACCGACGCGATGGTGCGCATCGACATGAGCGAGTTCATGGAGAAGCACTCCGTGAGCCGCCTGGTCGGTGCGCCGCCCGGCTATGTGGGTTACGAGGAGGGCGGCTATCTCACCGAAGCGGTGCGGCGCCGGCCGTACAGCGTGATCCTGCTCGACGAGGTGGAGAAGGCCCACCCTGACGTGTTCAACATCCTGCTGCAGGTGCTCGACGATGGCCGCCTCACCGACGGCCAGGGCCGCACCGTGGACTTCCGCAACACCGTCATCGTGATGACCTCGAACCTGGGTTCGCAGATGATCCAGGACGCGGCGGAAAGCGGCGGCGACGCGGAGGAGCAGTACACCCAGATGAAGGCGTCGGTGATGGGCGTGGTGCAGGCGCACTTCCGGCCCGAATTCATCAACCGGCTGGATGAGATCGTGGTGTTCCGTCCGCTGGACAAAACGCAGATCCGCGCCATCGCGCGCATCCAGCTGCAGTACCTGGAGAAGCGCCTGGCCGAGCGCCAGTTGAAGATGGAAGTCAGCGACGACGCGCTGGCCTTGCTGGGCAACGTGGGTTTCGACCCGGTCTACGGCGCGCGGCCGCTGAAGCGGGCGATCCAGCAGCAGCTGGAAAACCCGCTGGCACGGCAGATCCTGCAGGGCCAGTTCCAGAGCGGCGACACCATCCACGTCGACGCCGAAGGAGGCCAGCTGGTGTTCCGCGGCAGCAGCCAACCCTGAAACGCGAGGTTGGCGGGTGTGATGCCCGGCAAGAAAAAACCCCGGACATGCCGGGGTTTTTTCTTGTTGCGGATGGTGGCGACTTACCAGTGGTAGACGACCTTGCCGTAGCCATAGCCGCCGTTGAAGCCGTACGGCGAGTAGACCGAATACGGCATGGTGCCCTTGTTGGCGCCGTGGCCGTTGATGGCGTTGACCTTGTTCGGGTACTTGTTGAACAGGTTGTCCGCGCCCAGGGTGAAGGTCCAGTGGTCGAGGTTGTAGCTGACCGACAGGTCGCTCACCCAGTTCGCGCTGTAGACCTGGTCGAAGGTGGCGCTGGAGGTGCTGAACGAGGTGAAGCTGCCGTAGCGGGTCACCGTTGCGTTGATGTTCCAGTTGCCAACGCTGTACAGGCCGTTGAGGATCAACTTGCTGCGCGGGGCGGTGTCGGCCAGCAGGCCGTAGATGTCGCGCCGGTCGACACGCTTGATGCTGACGCCCAGGGCGTCGAGCGCCGCGGGGTTGGGCTTGATGTCGGTGACCTTGTTGTAGTTGTAGTTGTAGCTGAGCGAGGTCTGCAGGTTGCCGGCGTCGCCGAAGTCGAAGTGGTAGCCACCGACGAAGTCGATGCCCCGGGTGCGCGTGTCCACGGCGTTGGTGAAGTAGCCGACACTGCTGTAGTTGCTGCCGGTGATGCCGTTGGCCGCCAGGTAATCCTGCACGACGGCAGACGTGGTGCCGAGGTAGCTCGACAGCGTGATCCGGTTGTCGATGTCGATCTGGTAGGCGTCGAGGCTGAGGCTCAGCGCGTCGGTCGGGTTCCACACTGCACCCACGGTGAAGTTGCGCGACTTCTCCGGCTTCAGCGCCTCACCGCCCAGCAGACGACCGAGCGGGCTGATCGACGACACCAGCGCGGTGTTGTAGATGCCCGGGGTCAGCCCGAGGTTGTTGCCGGGGCCCTGATAGGTGGAGGACGTGTACGCGTAGTACTGCTGCGCCAGCGCCGGCGCGCGGAAACCGGTCGAGGCGCTGCCGCGCAGGGCGAAACTGTCGGTGAAGTCGAAGCGGGCCGACAGCGAGCCGGTGGTGGTGGTCCCGAAGTCGCTGTAATCCTCATGGCGCACCGCCAGCGACGTGCCCAGGCGATCGGTGAGGTTGGTTTCCAGGCTCAGGTA
>DATJCF010000343.1:0-2342 GCA_035514935.1 Rhodanobacter sp.
AATGGTTGACGCACGTCATTGAGCGCCCATGACATACGCGGGAGAATGGCGTCTGGAAAATAATTGTACCGCCGCGTATAATAAAGGGCAGACTCTCATTTGTGAAGGTGCGGGCATGATTAGCGGCGCGCAAATAAAGCCACAGGGACCGGGCCGCCCCAAGGACATGGAAAAACGGGCGGCGATCCTCGCTGCGGCGAAGGCATTGTTCATACGCAATGCGTTTGCCGGTACCAGTATGGATGCCATCGCCGCCGAGGCGAAGGTTTCCAAGTTGACCGTGTACAGCCATTTCGGTGACAAGGACAACCTCTTTCGCGAAGTGATCCGTTCCCGCATCGATGACCTGCTGCCCGAGGACATCTACCAGTTCGACCCCAATGTGGGTATCGAACAGACCCTGCACGCCATCGCCCAGGCGCACATGCATATCGATTGCCAGGCCGAGCACGTGGGTACCTTCCGCGCGATCCTCAGCGACTGTCGCCAGGGCAATCCGCGCTACGGCAAGCTGCTGTGGGAAGAGGGCCCGGCACGCATGCACCGCTTGATGGAAAACCTGCTGCAACAGGCGGTCGACCACGGCGCGCTGGACATTCCGGTGGTGAAAACCGCCAGCGTGCAGTTCTTCTCGCTGATCAAGGGCGACATGCTGTTGCGCCGGCTGTTTGGTTGCGACGAATGCCCGGAGACCGCCGCCGCCGAGATCGAGGCGATGGCGCGCACCGGGGTCAACACCTTCCTGCGCGCATACGTTCCGCGCTGAGTGCGCTGCCCCTCGCGCGCCCTGTTTCGGACCGGGCGCGGTCAGTCATTGGTTGGGCGCATCGCAGCATGCGCACGGCCGCGTTTACGCGATCACCACGCAGGTGGGGCGTAAGCTCCTCGGATACGCGTTTCGACGCAACGAGGAAACCTGCATGGCCGCCAAGAACCAACCCTTCCTTTCCGATATCCAGACCATCCGCAGGCGTGCGCGCGAGCACATGCAGCGGGGCGCGGTCACCGACAGCTACACGCTTGATCGCGATGTAGTGCTGAAGCTGCTGAACGAGGCGCTGGCAACCGAGATCGTCTGCGTGCTGCGTTACAAGGCGCACTTTTACCTGGCGTCGGGCATCAATGCCAAAAGCGTGGCGGCCGAGTTTCTCGAGCATGCCAACGAGGAGCAGGGCCATGCCGATCAGATTGCCGAGCGCATCACCCAGCTCGCCGGTACGCCCAACTTCGAGCCCGATGGCCTGTCCACCCGCAGCCACGCCGAGTTTGTGGTGCCGGACGACCTTGCCGGCATGATCGAGGAAAACCTCGTCGCCGAGCGCATCGCGATCGACAGCTACCGCGAAATCATCAACTACGTGGGCGATCGGGACACCACCACCAAGCGCATGCTCGAAGGCATCCTCGCGATGGAAGAGGAGCATGCCGAAGACATGAAGACGCTGATGGAGGATTTCGGCAAGAAGGGCGAGCCGGCCAAGCCGTCGTCCAGGAAATCCGCCAGCAAGCGTGGCTGAGCTTCGAGGGGTGGCACTTGCCACCCTTCATTCGTTCACCAGCCGGCCAGCACCAGCTTCCCGACCGTGGTGCCCGATTCGAGACGGCGGTGAGCCTCGCGCAGGTTGGCCGCATGGATGGGCGTGAGCGTTTCGGTGCGTGTGCCGCGCAGCTCCCCGGCATCGATCAGGGTGGCCACGCGGTCGAGGATGCGGCCCTGCTCGGCCTGGTCGGCCGTTTTGAAACGTGACCGGGTGAACATCATTTCCCAATGGATGCCGATCGCCTTGGCCTTGTACGGGTCGCCGATCCGCAGCGCGCCGGCGGGCTCCACGATCAGGCCGACATGGCCCTGCGGGGCGATGAGCTCGCCCACGGTTTCCCAGTAGCGATCCGTATCGGCAAGGTTCAAGACCGCATCGACCTGGCCCAAGCCCAGCGCCTTCAACTGCGGCGCCAGCGGTTCGCGATGGTTGATCACATGCTGCGCGCCCATCGTCCGGCACCAGGTCACCGTTTCATCGCGCGATGCGGTGGCGATCACGCTGAAGCCCGCGCGCCGCGCCAGCTGGATCGCGATCGAACCCACGCCACCGGCGCCGCCGATGATCAGCAAGGTCTTCCCCTCGCCGCCGTGCTCGCTGTCGAACGGCATGCGCTGGAACAACAGCTCCCACGCGGTGAGCGTGGTCAGTGGCAGCGCCGCCGCGTCCGCCAGCTCGATCGATGTCGGGGCGTGCCCGACCAGCCGTGCGTCGACCGCCTGGTATTGCGCATTGCTGCCCGGGCGGGTCACGTCGCCGGCGTAATAGACCCGGTCGCCGATCTGGAATCCCACCACGTCC